>JAICPS010000124.1 GCA_025929715.1 Anaerolineae bacterium
TATACCTATCTGCTCCTACCCGACGGCAGCGTGGTGGATGACCTTCTAATCTACCGGCGTGGCGCGCAGCGTTTCATGTTGGTCGTCAACGCCGCCAACAACGAAAAAGATTGGGCTTGGCTGAATGCGGTCAACGACAGTGGCGTCTTAATTGACGCAACACGCCAGGGCGTCCGTCTCCAGCATCCGGCGGTACTCCGCGATCTGCGGGATCCCCGATGCGGAGACGACTGCCGTGTGGATCTGGCGCTGCAAGGGCCGCGCGCAGCCAACATTTTACTCTCACTTTGCGACGATCCGGATCTCGCACGCCGAATCAAAGGGTTGCCCTGGGGCGGGCTGACCGAAGGGCCAATTGGCGACTTTGAGGTGATTATTTCCAGAACGGGCTATACAGGAGAACGTACGGCGTTTGAGATTTTCGTGCATCCCGACCAGGCGCCCGCCTTATGGAACGCATTAATGGAGACAGGGAAGCCGTATGGGTTGTTACCGGCCGGGCTCGCTGCGCGCGACAGCACACGCACCGAGGCGGGTTTGCCCCTGTACGGTCACGAGCTGGATGGTCCGCTATGCCTGAATCCTGCAGACGCCGGCTTCGCGAGCTACGTAAAACTGTGGAAGCCATACTTCATCGGACGGGAAGCGTTCGTGGCGCATGAGGCGGACCGGGATAGCATTGTCGTGCGTTTCCGCATGAACGATAAAGGCGTGCGGCGCCCGGAACTGGGCGATCCGGTTCTGGATCGCCGCGGAAAGGTGGTCGGCGCCGTCACCAGCTGCGCTATCGATAGCGATGGATTTCTGCTGGGGCAGGCGTATATACCCATCGAGCTGTCAGAGCCGGGCACGCCGCTGGCAATCTACCAGCTCGGCGGCGGTACGCGGGCGCTGCGCGCGCCGGAAAACGTCGCTTTGGGCGCGAGACTGCCGATGCCGGATGGCGCCACGGTGCTTACGCGCTTTCCATCCCGCTAATTAATCTCGATAATCAGCCTTTAGCCAAATCCTCTTGGTTGCGAGGCGAAATCCGGTCGCGACTTATGGTACAATTGCAAAATCGTTCGTTTCAGTCGTTTACCCATAACTCATGATACCGCTCAGCGACTCATCTAATCCCACGAGAGGAAGACCTTTCGTGACGTACGGTCTCGTCGCCGTCAACGTCATCGTTTTCCTGTTCGAACTTTTCCTGAATAGCCAGGGCCAGCTCAATCAGTTCATCATTGCATGGGGCGTAGTGCCGGCAGAGCTGCTCGGTCAAGCGGCCGGTGAGTGGCCTACCCTATTGGCATCGATGTGTATACACGGTGGCTGGGCGCATTTGCTCGGCAATATGTTATATTTATGGGTTTTTGGCGACAACCTCGAGGATCGGCTCGGTCCAATTCGTTTTATCATTTTTTATCTCATTGGGGGATTAATCGCCACGGGTACCCAAGTAGCAATCGAACCGCAGTCAACTGTACCTACGATTGGCGCAAGTGGTGCAATTGCCGCTGTCCTCGGCGGTTACCTGCTCTTGTTCCCCCGGGCGCGTATCAGGACGCTCGTATTTCGATTTATTACCGAGGTGCCCGCGCTGATCGTGCTCGGCTTCTGGTTTGTGTACCAGTTCTTCTTCGGTATTGCAAGTCTGAGCGAAGTGGATACCCAGGTCGGCGGTGTCGCCTTTTTTGCCCACATTGGTGGGTTCGTGGCAGGCATGTTACTGATTCATCCGTTTCAGCTTGGCATAGAACCTAATGGCGTTTATTCATCTTCTCGTGACGATCTGTAGTCCGCCCGATTTACAAAATCGGTATACAGCTATGCAAAGCTTTGCCACGATATTGAGAGGAGTGTTCCGTGCGTCGAGAAGTTTTAACCTGGTCTGATGTAGATAAATTGATCGATTATCTGGTTCCCCAGATACGTGGGCGCTATGATTCTATGGTTATCATCACACGCGGCGGCCTTGTTCCCGGCGGTATGTTAGCCGAAGCTCTGAATATCACCTATATTCTTACTGCGTCCGTGCGATTTCCCACCGATTTTCCGCTGGAAGGTCCAGCGGGGGCTGCTGCACATCCCGAACAGCGCTATGCGCTGCCAGAATTCATCGAATTTCCTTCTGATGAGGTGCTGGAAGGACGTCGTATCCTGGTTGTCGACGATGTGTGGACCCGTGGGCGTAACATCGTCACTGTTGGCAAGCGGATTGATGCGGCTGGCGGCTACCCTGAAACGTGTGTTTTGCATTATAAACCGGCCAGTTCCCTTTACCCAGGTCACACTCCGACGTATTATTCGGCGGTGACTGATGCCTACATCATTTACCCCTGGGAGATCGACCGTGGTCCTGAAACACTTGGCCAGTGGAATTGATCGGCCAGGAAGACAATAAGTTTTTTTCAAAGTCGCCCAGCACGGTCACGCTGAATGTAGTCTGCGGAGTGAAGGGTCTCGCCCGCCAGATACTTCGGCTGCGGACAGCGTCAGGATGACAAATCGACAGTTGAAGTGGATGACGGGTCTCGTGTCTGGTATAATTAGACCTCATTGTGTGTCCATGACACCGGTGGTAATTGGGTCCCTGGCGGCGAGGGCCGCCGAACCGTGTCAGGTCCGGGAGGAAGCAGCACTAAGGCGTTTCCCTCGGGCGCCCAGGATCACCTGGTTGCCATCGGTTTCATGGACACACTTTCCTTTATGCCATATCCCCTGCTTTCATTGAAACGAATAGGTCTTGCCCTTTTGGGCGTGGCTGTGCTCACGAGCGTCATTGCTGCCGGCTATATTGCCGCACAGGAACAATATACCCTTTACGTCGACGGTGAGGGTTTCACCGTAGATGGTAATTTCGATACCGTGGGCGAAGTGATTTCGGCCGTAGGCATCCAATTGCATGGCCAGGATATCGTTCAGCCGCCGCTCACCGCCGCCGCCGCACCTGAAATTGCCATCCAGATCGACCGGGCCAATGCCGTGACGCTGCGCAATGAGGACGGCACTCAAACTGTATGGACTCACCAGCCCACTTTGGGCGCTTTTTTTGCCGAATCGGGGCTTGTGGTGGACCGTACCGACGAGGTTACGGCCGATGGGTCAATGGTGGATTTCCAGGCATTAGACCAGACGCCGCTACCCTCAGTTATTGAGATCGGTAATTTCAAGACCATCACCATCCACGACGGAAAAGACACACAAACGCTGCGCACGGCCGTCCAGACTGTAGGAGAGGCGCTGCAGGAAGCGGGGATCACCGTTTACGCTGCCGACGGTATTGAACCGGTGGCGGGAAGTTGGCTGACGCCGGATCTGCACGTTTACGTACGCCGCTCCATGCCGCTGACAGTGAAGGTCGACGGTCGCGTCATTCAGACGCGCAGCCACCATACAAATGCGGCCGACGTGCTGGCGGAGATGGGCATTGGGCTCGTGGGCATGGATTATGTGCGACCTGGGCCTGAGACGACCTTGCGGGAAAATTCGGTCGTCGAAGTTGTGCGGGTTACCGAAGATTTCCGCATCGAGGACGAGCCCATTGCCTACGAAACGCTCTACCAACCTACCGATCAACTGGAAATCGACAATCGCGCCTTATTACAGAGCGGCGTTCCGGGCGTGCTGCGCCGCCGCATCCGTGTGCGCCACGAGAATGGTGTGCCTGTCGGCGAGACGTTGGACGGAGAGTGGGTGGCAAGCCAACCCGTAGACGAGATCATAGGCTACGGAACCAATATTGTGGTACGCAGCGTGGAGACCCCTGCCGGTTATTACGAATATTGGCGCGTGGTTCGTATGCGGGTAACCTCGTATACGGCGGCGAGCTCCGGGAAGCCGCCAGATCACCCTGCCTATGGGATCACCGCCAGCGGCGTCCGCGCCGGCACCGGCATTGTGGCCGTGGACCCACGTGTGGTGCCTTTTCGCAGTTGGGTATACGTTCCGGGCTATGGTTCGGGCTACGCCGGTGACACGGGTGGCGGTGTAAAAGGGCGTTGGATCGATCTTGGGTATGATCAGAACGAATATCAGAGCTGGTCCGGTTACGTAGACGTCTACTACCTGACGCCGGCACCTGACCCCGCAGACATCAATTACCTGATCCCCACCTGGTTACCCTGACAGAAAATTTACTCTTGCTGAGGGCGTTCATGGAACACCCGAAACAGATCCTGTCGCGCTATGGGCTGCAGGCTAAGAAGAGCCTCGGCCAAAATTTCCTGCACGACGATAATATCCTCTCTAATATCGTTGCCGCGGCCACGGTTGAGCCCGGCGATCAAGTCCTGGAAATTGGACCAGGGCTGGGCGCGCTCACCCATCACCTGTCAGAGGTTGTTGCGCGTGTCATCGCCGTCGAGCTTGACCAACGCCTGCTGCCCGTGCTGGAGGCGCAGCTTGGCGGTAGGCCAAACGTAACTATTGTGCACGGCAATATTCTGGAACTGGACCCGCAAACCTGGTTTGGCGAAAAGCCTTACAAGGTCGTCGCCAACGTGCCGTATTACATCACCGGCGCCATTCTGGAGCATCTGTTAAGTGGTAAGGGAAAGCCGCAGATGATAGTCGTGACCGTGCAGAAGGAGGTCGCCGAGCGCATTACGGCGCAGCCTGGCGATATGACTCTGCTGGCTGTGAGCGTACAGCTCTACGGCGATGTACAGGTTGCCGGCGAGATACGGGCTGGAGCTTTTTGGCCCAGGCCAGACGTCGATTCAGCTATTTTGAGAATCGAACTCAAGACACAGCCGCCCCTCGCCCCCTCAGAAGAAAAGAGCTTCTTTCGCCTTGTCCGTACCGGTTTTAACCAGAAGCGGAAACAGTTACAGAAGAACCTACGCGCGCTTGGACTTGAACGCAAAGAAATTCTGGACCTGTTGCGGTCGGCGGGTATTGCTCCTCAAAGACGCGCTGAGACATTAAGCATCGAAGAATGGCTGGGGCTATACGAAGAGATGCGACAGGTTGAGGAGCTTCACTCATAAATTACGCCACGAATCGGCTGCTAGCCAGGGATCAGGGGCGGCAATGCCACCTTCTCCGTCGAGCGGCGCCCTTTCAGTAGAAGTTCTACCCTGTAGCGATTCCCAGGCTGCCGCAGCCAGCCAGGTGCTACTGCTGAGGTCGGCATCGGGCTGCCACGGGGTCATATGCTCGTCCAGAAAGTTCGTGGTGATGTCGCCCTCGAGGAAACTGGGCTGGTGCAGAATATCTAGCAGGTAGGCGATGTTCGTTCGCACGCCAAGCACGACGGTATCCTGCAGAGCGCGGATCATTTTGCGAATCGTCTCCGGTCGATCGTAGCCGTGGGTAATGACCTTACCCAGCATGGGATCATAATAAGGGCTCACTTCTGTGCCGGTCTCCACGCCATCGTCAACGCGCACACCAGGGCCGCCTGGATCGCGATACAAGGCAAGCTCGCCAATCGAAGGCAGGAAGTTGTTAGCCGGATCTTCAGCATAGACACGACATTCAAGCGCGTGACCGCGCTGGGTGAGATCTTTCTGCGTAAAGGAAAGGGCTTCTCCGGCAGCCAGGCGAATCTGCCACGCCGCAATGTCAATACCGGTCACAAGCTCCGTGATAGGATGCTCTACCTGCAAGCGCGTATTCATTTCCAGAAAGTAGAACTCTCCGTCCGCCGCAACCATAAACTCCACCGTGCCGGCGCTGACGTACTTTACCGAGCGCGCCAATGCCAGAGCAGCCGCGCACATCGCCTGGCGAGTGGCGGCCGAGATGGCGGGGGATGGCGTTTCTTCGATTATCTTTTGATGGCGGCGCTGGACCGAGCACTCGCGCTCAAAAAGATGTACGATGTTGCCGTGGCGGTCGCCCAGAATCTGCACTTCGACATGGCGCACGTCCGTGAAATACTTTTCCACGAGCACGTGGTCGTCGCCAAAGGACGACGCGGCTTCATTGCGAGCCTGGTGCAGGGCATCGGAGAAATCGTTCGGGGATTGTACGACCCGCATGCCCTTACCGCCGCCCCCGGCGCTGGCCTTGATCAGCACAGGATAGCCGATCTGAGAGGCTGCTTCGCGCAGGTCCTTGTCGCTATATTCGGCGCCGTCGACGCCGGGAATAACCGGCACACCGGCCTGCCGCGCCAGCTCGCGGGCTGAAGCCTTGCTTCCCAATAAGCGCATCGCCTTTGGCGACGGTCCTATGAAGTCTACGCCGTGAGCGGCGCATGCTTCGGCAAATTCGGCGTTTTCACTCAGGAAGCCATAGCCCGGATGGATGGCTTCAGCGCCCGATGTTGCAGCAACGCCAAAAATGGCCTCCTGGTCGAGGTACGTTTGCCGCGCCGTTACCCCTTCCAACTGGTAGCTCTCATCCGCCAGCCGCGCCCAAGGGGCGCCACGGTCTACCTCAGAGTAAACGGCCACAGTGCGCACGCCCAGTTCACGACAGGCGCGAAAGATGCGACGCGCGATCTCGCCGCGATTGGCTACTAAAATCTTGTCAAACATTGCCGTTTCGATGTCGCGACAGCCATTCCTGGGCGAAATCTACTGCCGGGCGCTGCCGAAAGTAGCGCGCCCTCGCAGAACCAACCTGGCCAACCGACACCCGTTGAGCTTCCTCCATTTCCGCGCCAATTTCCGGGAAAATGCCACTGTTCAATTCAATGTCCTTATACTCGGCCCATTCCCGGCGCCCGTCAATCAACACTGGCGCGCCCCAGGTGTCCGGTTCCGACCTCGGCGCCCGATATTCGGCAAGGTGATAAGAGGTATTGCTGTCGTGGCCCACCCCCAAGAGAAGCACCCATCCATCCAGATCGTAAATACGCGCCAGGGGAGAGCCTTCTCCCAGTGGATAGTCGAACTCGTGTCCCGACGTGATTAGCTGCGCGTGCCGCCCCCAGGCGGCAAAGGAGACGGCAGGGTGTGCGCTGCGCAGCACGCCTGGCCACTTTCGAAACGTCTCGACAATAGCTCCCATCCCTCGCGTTGGTGTATAACGAGGATCAAACGCCGGCATTGTATCGCGGATCGTCTGCCACCACGACTGCGGCACCGGGGGATTCTCCCAGCGTGCCGGATCAGAATAGTCTCCCGAATGTGTAGGCATAACCAGCGTGCCTTGCGGCGTGACAATATCCATCAGCGCCTGTACGACGGCGACAGGTCCGCCAGATACCCAACCCAGGCTGCTCAATGAGGAGTGAACCAAAACGGTGACCCCTTCTTCCAGTCCCAGACGGTGCAGATCCCCAGCCAGGCTCTGGCGTGTACGCGGCGCATCCGCGTTTGTAATAGAATCTGTTTCAGTCATAATTTTGTTGCCACCACGGCTTACGCTTTTCCAAAAACGCGCTCATTCCTTCACGCCCTTCATTGCCGGCACGCAGCCGCGCGATCAGCTCACTGGTATAGGCTCGCAGTTCAGGTCCAGTGCGTTGCTCAACTGTGGCAATCAGCGTCTTTGCCGCGGCCAGCGCGCCAGGCGCTGCTTGCAAAAGTTGCTCCAGGCGCTCGTCCACAATTCCGTCTAACGCCGTCTCATTCTCAACCACATGCTGGACAAGACCGATGCGCTGCGCCCGTTCCGCGGTGAATCTCTCGCCCGTCAGGAACAGTTCTCGCGCAGCCCCGACGCCAATTTTAGCCAAGACGAACGGTGAAATCACGGCCGGAACCAGGCCAAGGCGCGTTTCGCTAAAAGCAAAGATAGCATTGGAAACCGCGACCGCAATGTCACTACAACCGACCAGTCCAGCGCCCCCGCCGATGGCGGCGCCGTTTATGCGCGCAATCACCGGCTTCGGACAACGATCCACAGCCATCATCAGGTCGAATATGGCTTCACTATCGGCCACATTTTCCTCGTAGCTGAAATCGGCCGCGTCGCGCATTGAGCCCAGATCGGCGCCGGCGCAGAATGAACGCCCGCGGCCGGTCAGCACAACCGCCCGAACCGAATCATCCTGACCAAGGTCCTCGAAGCGCTCACGCAACTCTGAGATCATCTGGGGCGTCAGCGCATTATGGCTGCCTGGCCGGTTAAGAATGACTCTCGCGATCTGCCCTTCACGCTCCAATACGATGGCGTCTTGCATCAATGTCCCTCAGCAGCTGGCATAAAAAACGTGCATCGCAATTTTACATCACGATGCACGTTTCAGGCAGCCAATCTCTTCTCAGGTGCCAGGCACTTTAAAAGTGCCTGGCACCTGTTACGGCCTACACTTCAGGCATCAGGGCGCCGACCGGAGCGGTGGCGTCACTGCTCTCTTCGTTCATTAGGCGTTCAAACTCGTCGCGGTCCAACGTTTCCGCTTTCATCAGGCCTTCCACCAGCCTTACCAGCTTATCGCGGTTATGAAGTACGATGTCCTTGGCCCGCTCGTAATTGCGGTCGAGGATGCTGCGGACTTCGCGGTCAATCAGTTTGGCCGCTTCTTCGCTGTAGTCGCGGTTCGTGGCCAGTTCGCGCCCTAAAAACACGTTATTATGATCTTCGCCATAGGTGCGCAGGCCCAACGCGTCACTCATGCCATATTTGGTGACCATCGAGCGCGCAATGCGCGTCGCCTGCTTGAGGTCGCTTGCCGCGCCCGTCGTCACGCGGCCGAAGAAGATTTCTTCGGCGGCGCGTCCTCCAAGAGCAAATGCAATCTGGTCTTCAAAGTGATCGGTATGCCTAGTCGCCCGATCTTCGGGCAGGGACATCACGTAACCACCCGCGCCGCCGCGAGGGATAATGGTGATCTTCTGTACGGGGTCCGTATGCACCAGGTTATGGCTGACCACGGCGTGGCCTGCTTCGTGGTAGGCGAAGATCTCTTTATCTTCCTCGCCAATGACCCGGCTCTTGCGCTCGGGTCCCATAACCACGCGATCAAATGCTTCCTGCATCTCGGAGCGTCCAATCGTGGTTTTGTTACGACGTGCAGCAAAGATCGCGGCTTCGTTGATCAGGTTCTCCAGGTCGGCGCCGGAGAAGCCGGCTGTCAGTCGAGCAACATCCTCGAAGCTTACCTGGGAGCCAATCGGTTTGCCGCGGGCATGGATGCGCAAGATCTCTTCACGCCCCTTGATGTCGGGCAGATCGACGATGACCTTGCGGTCAAAACGACCGGGGCGAAGCAATGCGGGATCCAGGACGTCTGGACGGTTGGTCGCGGCAATGACGATGACGTTCGTCTCGTTGGAAAAACCGTCCATCTCGACGAGGATCTGGTTGAGCGTCTGCTCGCGCTCGTCGTGCCCGCCGCCCAGGCCGGCGCCGCGCTGGCGACCCACTGCATCAATTTCGTCTACGAACACAATCGAAGGCGCGTGTTCTTTAGCCTTATTGAACAAGTCGCGCACGCGGCTGGCGCCGACGCCGACAAACATCTCTACAAATTCGGAACCGGAAATGTGGAAAAATGGCACGCCCGCCTCGCCGGCGATAGCTCGCGCCAGCAGCGTCTTACCGGTTCCCGGGGGGCCAACCATGAGCACGCCCTTAGGAATACGGGCGCCAACCTGCACGAATTTTTCCGGTTCGCGCAGGAACTGCACCACCTCGTGCACTTCCTCTTTGGCCTCTTCGACGCCGGCTACGTCGTCAAACGTAACCGTGGGCCGGTCGCCCTCGTTGATATTGCGCGCGCGACTGCGACCGAAGCCGAAAATACTGTTCCCGCCGCCCTGCATCTGCCGGAAGCCGCGACTAAAGATCCAGATTAATAACAGGACTGGCGCCAGGGAAATAGCAATACTGAAAAAGGTGTTCCAACCGGAATTGTCGTTCGGATCGAACGTGAAACTATTGAGCAACTCGGACTCGACGCCCATAGCAGTCATCGTTTCCATAAAACCGATTCCCGGTTCTTTGGTCGAGCTTAACTCAGTACCGTCCTCTAAAGTGATCGCAAGGGCATCGCCGCTTACTTCAACTTTTTCTACCTGTTCATTTTCAATGTAGGCGACGACCTCCGAAAGCGGAATTTCTTCCGGGGAGTTGATGCGACGACTGAAGAACAGTTGTAAGGCCAGAATAATGGCCAGGATCGCCAGGATCCACGCCCATGCAGGGATGGAGGGGCGAGGGTTTGGTCTTTCATCCATAGACTATTAACCTTCTCACGTGACTAAACTGGAGGACACTGATTAGCGACTCCACACGGTTCTAACCGATAATACCCCAAAACTGTTGGAGATCTATTAACTTTAATAAAGAGTAAGGGTCAGCTCTCGACATACA
>JAICPS010000467.1 GCA_025929715.1 Anaerolineae bacterium
CGCCGGCAGCCGCGGTTACCACGAACGAGACTAAAGACCTATTAGAGGAAGACGCATGAACGTCGGGCTCATCGGATACGGCACGATTGGACAGACCCTGGCAGAGGCCATCCGCAGCGGCGTCGCCGGCGACGTGACGCTCGTCGCCGTGATGGACGTGTTCGACCCTTCGCCCTTTGACGGGGCGCCTGGCGACCCGGCCTACAGCACGGATATTGACGAATTTTTGGCGCAGGATATCGAGCTGGTCGTCGAAGCCGCCTCACAGGCCGTCCTCAAAAAGTTCGCGCGGCAGGTTCTGGCCGGCGGAAAGAACCTCATGGCCATGAGCGTGGGCGCCTTTGCAGCCGTCGAATTCCTGGACGAGATGCGCGACCTGGCACTGCAGCACGGCCGCCGCATCTACCTGCCCTCGGGCGCCATCGGTGGGCTAGACGCGCTGTCGGCCGCAGCTATCGACGACATCGACGAGGTCGTCCTGACCACGACCAAGCCCCCTGGCGGATTGCAGAGCGCCGGCCTGGAGCAGGGCGTGGACCTGGCCACAATACAGGAGCCGACCTGCGTCTATGAAGGGCCTGCCATCGAGGCCGTTGGGCTGTTTCCCAAGAACGTCAACGTCGCCGCGGCGCTGAGCCTGGCGGGCGTCGGCGTGCACAAAACGCGGGTGCGCATCGTGGCCGATCCGGCCGCCTCACGCAACACTCACCGCGTTGAAGCGCGTGGGCGCTTTGGCGAGTTCACGATGGAATTGCGCCTGCTCCCCTCACCCAGCAACCCACGCACCAGCTATCTGGCAGCGCTGAGCGCGATCAGGACGTTGAGGAATCTTACGGAGCCGATTCGGATTGGAGGATGAGATTGGTGATTAAAGATTGAACCCACCTGAACAGCGCCTTGCGGCGCTGCGCTACCGCGATTTTCGCCTTTTGTGGGGTGGGCAGTTGTTTACCGTGCTCGGTAAACGCATGCAGACGGCCATAATATTGTGGCACGTCTACGAGCTGACCGGCGACCCTCTGGCTCTGGGGGCCGTGGGCCTGGTCAACTTCCTACCAATTCTCGCCGTTTCGCTCCTCTCCGGCGTATTGGCGGACATCATGAACCGCCGCGTGCTGATGCTGGTGACACAACTGCTGATGATCGTGCTCACCGCGCTGCTGGCGTGGACCACGCAGAGCGGTTTTAACTCCGTGTGGATCGTATATGCGCTTTCTATGCTCAGCACTGCGGGCTGGACATTCGAGACGCCTGCGCGCCAGGCGCTCATTCCCAGCCTTTTGCCGCGTTCCCACGTTCCTAACGCTTATTCGCTCATGTCAGCCATGTTTCAGATCGGCAGTATTCTGGGCCCGGCCGCTGCCGGCGTAGCCATTGCGCGGCTGAGCATAGCTGCCGCCTACGGCCTCAACGCCATTCCCTTCCTCTTTACAGCGTTGGCCTTGCTACTCATGCGCAGCAGCGGTTTCGTCGAGACGCACAATGCTACCGCCGCCGCCGGCTTCGCCTTACAGGAGAAGCCCACAATCAGTTTGCGCTCGGTGAGCGAAGGGTTACGCTTCGTGTTGCGCCATCCGGTCATTCGCCCGCTGATGCTGCTGGACTTTTTCGCCAACTTCTTTTCCTCGGCCATCGTGTTGCTGCCCGTCTTCGCCCAGGATATTCTGCAGGTTGGCGCGCAGGGCTATGGCTGGCTCTATTCGGCGGCGTCTGTCGGCTCGATAATAACGGCTGCCGCGCTTTCTTTGCGGCGGCGGCTTTTCAGCCAGGGACCCATTCTTCTTTGGGCCGTGGCCATCTACGGAATCTCCACCATCGTCTTCGGCTTGTCGCGCTCCTTCGCGCTTTCCTTCGCCGCCCTGGCCCTCACCGGCGCGGCCGACACCCTGAGCACGATTCTACGGCAGACGATTCGCAATTTGCAGACGCCCGATCGCCTACGCGGGCGCATGACGGGCGTAAACATGATTTTTAACCGCGGCGGTCCCGAGCTGGGCGAGCTGGAATCGGGCTTGCTTGCCAGCCTCTTTGGTGCACCCTTTGCCGTCATCAGCGGTGGCCTCGGCTGCCTGCTGGCCCTCGTCGTGATCACATGGAAAAGCCCCGTCCTGCGCGAGCTGCAGGAGGGCGAACCGAGCGCGGCGGCTGTAACATAACTGTCCCGGATACTTGACTTTTCCGGAAACTCCATAGTTTCCGATGAAGCCGGAGGAACCAATGCAACAGAGACAACTTGGTCAGAACGGCCCACTCGTGGGCGCCATCGGGCTTGGCTGCATGGGCATGTCCGCCTTCTACAGCGGGCGGGACGACGAAGAATCTGTGGCGACGATTCACCGCGCTCTGGACCTGGGCGCGAACCTGCTGGACACTTCTGACGTCTACGGCGCGGGCCGCAACGAGGAGCTGATTGGCCGCGCCGTCAAAGGGCGGCGCGGGGACGTGGCGCTCGCCACCAAGTTCGGCAACGTGTTGGGAGCGGATGGCAGCTTCCAGAGCGTCAACGGCCGCGCCGCCTACGTGCGCGAAGCGTGCGAGGCCAGCCTGCGCCGCCTGCAGGTAGAAACAATTGACCTTTATTACTTGCACCGCGTGGATCCTGACACGCCCATCGAAGAGACCGTGGGCGCCATGGCCGATCTGGTTACCGCCGGCAAGGTCCGTTACCTGGGCCTTTCGGAAGCCGGCCCCGAAACGCTGCGGCGCGCTCACGCCGTACATCCGATCGCTGCCTTGCAAAGCGAATATTCGCTGTGGTCGCGCGACGTCGAAGAGGAGATTCTGCCCACCTGCCGCCGGCTAGGTATCGCCTTCGTCGCCTACAGCCCGCTCGGCCGTGGCTTCCTCACCGGCCGCTTTCGGTCGCCCCAGGACATTGCCGAAGACGACCGCCGTCGCCTGTTCCCCCGCTTCCATCCCGACAACTTCCGGCGTAACCTGCGCATCGTCGAGAACATCAGCGCAATGGCCGCCGAAAAGGGCTGCACACCCGCGCAGTTGGCGCTGGCCTGGGTGCTGGCTCAGGGCGACGACGTGATCCCCATTCCAGGCACGAAGCGCCGCCAATATCTGGAAGAAAACATCGCCGCCCTCGATGTCCAGCTCACCCCCGCCGACCTGCTTCGCCTTCAGCGCATCGCCCCGCCCGGCGTCGCCGCCGGCACGCGCTATCCAGAGCATCTCATGGATAGATTGGGGCGTTGACCCATTATGCCCCAATTTATACCCAGCCTCTGTTACCAGACACACGAAACGAGTGCGCGTTTTCGTTATAGTTTATAAGAAGAGTATAGCGCCTATTACGAGCGGGGAAAAAAGGAGAACGCAATGAAAATGAACGCACTTTATGACGTGTACGTGGAGCAGCTGAAAGACATGTACAGCGCGGAGAAGCAGCTGGTGGACGCGCTGCCCAAGTTGGCGGAGGCGGCTTCCACACCCGAGTTGCAGCAGGCATTCGAGGAGCACCTGAGTGTCACGCGCGGCCAGCTGAATAAGGTCCAAGCTCTTCTCGACGACATCAACGAGAACCCCGGCAACAAGGTGTGCAAGGGGATGCAGGGGCTGGTCGAGGAAGGCAACGAAGTGATCAAAAATGGTGGATCGCCCGTCACGCGCGACGTGGCCCTGATCCTTGCGGCCCAGAAAGTCGAGCACTACGAGATCGCCGGTTATGGTGGCCTGCGCGCCTACGCGCGCGTGCTGGGCTTTGACGAAGCCGCCGAGACGTTGAACGGCATTCTGGATCAGGAGTACGAGGCCGACCAGAAACTGGACGACATCGCCGAAGGTGGTGTGTTGGATGCGGGCTTGAATGAGGAGTCGGCATGACGCTGTCATTAGGATCGCTGGTAATCTGGTTGCTCGTCGGCCTGATTGCCGGTTGGCTAGCGGGAGAGCTTACTAAAGGTAGC
>JAICPS010000153.1 GCA_025929715.1 Anaerolineae bacterium
CCGCCGCCAGCTCAATTGCCAGGGGCAGCCCGTCCAACCGCACGCAAAGCTCGGCTACGGCCCGCGCGTTCTCCTCATTTAGTTCAAAACCGGGCCTCACTGCCTGTGCCCGCTCCACAAATAGCTGCACCGCCTCATAGTGCGCCAGCTCGTCTATCCCGGGATGCTTGCCATTCACCTCCGGCAGGCCCAGCGGCTGCACCGGGTAGAGACGCTCGCCGCGCAGGTGCAGCGCCTCGCGGCTGGTCGCCAGCATCTTTAAACGTGGGCAATACTGCATCAGCTCGGCCACGCCCACTGCCGCCGCCGTCACCTGCTCGAAATTATCCAGCAGCAGCAACATCTCCTTATCGCGAAGCTGGCGCTTCAGCTCTTCGATCAGCGGTCGCTCGCTCGTTTCGTCGAGGCCGATCGTTCTCGAAATCGCCGCCAGCACCGCGCCCGGATCCCGGATCACGGCCAGATCCACGAAAAATGTCCCATGAACAAAACGATCGCTCAGCTCCGCCCCCGATTGCAGCGCAAGCCGTGTCTTACCGGTGCCCCCAGGCCCCACCAACGTCAACAGATGGACGCCATCCATCAGCAAGCGCCTGATCTCCTCCAGTTCCGCCTGCCGTCCCACGAAAACCGTTGGCTGCGATGGGAGGTTGTTCGGTATGTGGTTCAACGACACAATAGCCGGGTAATCGGCCGGCAAGCCCGCATAAACGAGCTGAAAAATGTGCTCCGGGCGCTGCAAATCCTTCAGGCGGTGCTCGCCCAGGTCACGCAGCGTCGCGCCATCGGGCAAATCGCCCGCTGCCATGCCCGCGACCGCTTCCGACATCAGCACCTGGCCGCCATGCGCCGCCGCCATCACCCGCGCGGCCCGGTTGACCGCAGGGCCATAATAATCGCCGCCACGCTCCTCCGCCTCACCCACGTGCATCCCCATCCGCACGCGCAATGGCCCCACCTCGCCCCAGCTTTCCGCCGCCAGCCTCTGCTGCGCGGCAATGCACGCACACAACGCGTCGCGCACCGAGCCGAACACCACGTGAAAGCCATCGCCCGTCGCCTTCACCACCGACCCGTTACAGCCTTCCACCACCTCTCGCAGCAACGCGTCATGCCGCGCCAGCGCCGTGCGCATCGCCTGAGGAAACGCCTGCCACAGCCGCGTGCTGCCCTCCAGATCCGTAAACAGAAAGACGCCAATCGCCGATGCTGATGATTGCCTGTCAGTCACTGTCATACCTTAGCCCTATGAATACTCCGGGCAAAAACTCGGACTTTTATGTAGTATTGCTCCGCCGCCCCCGGGGAGTATAGCACACCGTCTTGCCGCCTTTCCAACTTCCTGGAGTGTGAGCCCTTTCCAAGACAATCTGCAAAATGGGGCTGGCTGCCACGATTGAGCAGCGTTACGAGGGCCGATGCGCTTCGTAGTCGGCGGGGCGGTCGATGTCTACCAGGATGGCGTCAGAATCGACCGGGACAAGATGGAGGGCGTCGGGGTGGCGGCGCAGCAGGTCGCGGGGGGCGGCGCCGCGGGGGAGCGCCAGCAGTTCCTGGAAGTAGCGGCGGCCGATGAGGACGGGATTGCCGCGACGGCCTTCGAAGACGGGCGCGATCAACTGACCGTGGCCCGCCTCAAACGCCGCCAGCAGGCTGTTAATGATTTGGGGCCCGACGAGGGGCTGGTCGGCGAGCATCACCAGCACGGCCGGGCAGGATGGGGGAAGCTGCGCGACCGCTACCTGTAGCGAAGAGAGCATCTCCCCCTCGGCGTAGGCCTCGTTGTGCACGACCTCCGCATCGGCCTGGCCGGCAATGGCGGCAACCTCTTGCGCTCTATGGCCGGTGACGACGACGACGTGCTGCACGCTGCTCTGGCGTAGGTTGCGCAGCGTCTGGCCGAGCACCGTCGTTTCGCCCCAGGGCAGAAGCTGCTTGGCGCGCCCCATGCGGCTGCCCTCGCCCGCGGCAAGCACCACGGCGACGGCCTTAGTTTCGATAATCGTCCTGCATGGGGTCGTAATTTCTGGAATAGGCCGATGGCGTACCAGGTCGCTCGCGCCCCTGTGGGCTGCCAAAGGCGTAGCCCAGCACCAGGAAGAACTGCATTACGACCATGACGACAAGCACGAGCACGCCGAGGATGACGGTCTCGGGGATGGCGCGCGGAACCCCCAGGCTTAGATAGAAGAAGTCGTAGCTAAGCTGCCCGCTCGAAAAGAGCCAACTCAACGCGAAATAGGCAATCACTGCTGACATAGCCAACCAGGTACCCTGAACCAGCGTTCTGGTCGTCAGGCCCTTTCGCTTGGCCAGCTCGGCATCTCGTTTTTTATCCAGGCGCATGATACCCCCTCACGGTTACGGAACAGGATTAAGAATACACCAGGCGGCGACCCAGCCTTCCACGTTTCTATCGAGAACCAGCACGCGATAGAAGTCCACGGAAAATGCAAATCCGCTGGTGTTTTCGACGACCTGCACGGGGCGCGTTTCCAGCACGCTGACGGCGGCGCCATCGGCAATGGCCAGATTGAAGTCTAAGGGCGAGACCGCCGGCGCCGCAGCGCCGAGAAGGACGACGCGGCCGCGGTCGGGGCTCTGCCCGCACTGCCCGCGATCGGCGCATTCCTGGCTGCAGGTTAAGGTGGCCGCGGTCGTGGGGCCGCCCACCTGCGTGGCTACGGGAAGGCCGCTGCCGTCGACCGTTGCGGGGCCGGGATACGCGCCTTCGTTTGGCGTCCCCCCGCCGCAGGCAACGACCAGATAGGCCATAATGGCCAGGAGCGCCACCAACGGCCGCATGCTGTCTCGCTTCACGCGTACTCCTTGCAGAAAAAGCGGTAACACAGAGTTACAGAGAGATCTTCACAGAGTTACACGGAGTAGAAATTTTCTGTGTACCTCTGCCAAAACTCAGTGGATCTCTGTGTAAACGTTATGGTAACAGTCTATCAGAAGGCGGGAGGAGGGACAATGGGTGAATTGGGGGAGAGAAAACTGATAGCTGACAGCCGTCAGCTTTCTGCCGCCAGCGCCTCGCTCACCTGGGTCAAATTCCCGTTAAGCGCCTGGTAGGTATACCAGTCCTCTTCCGTGTCCAAATCGAATTTAAGGCCGGGGGCATGAACCACGCGCACGGGCATGCCCAGGCGCTTGGCTTCTTTGAGGTGGCGGGTGAAGCTTCCTTCTCCATAGCTGAACTCGAAGCCGACGGGGGGATTGACGTAGAGGGCGTTGGTGCCGTCTTCAATTGTGTCAGGGCAAATGGTGACGCTGCGGGCGAGCTGGTAGTTAAAACTGCCATTGCCATAGGCGGCGCCATTATCCGGTCCCGGCTGCGTCGCGCGGCGCGTAAAAGAAGGGCCAGGCGCGGCGCCCGCCAGCATCATCTCGACGTCCTCGGGCGTGATCAGGGGTAGGTCGGCGGGCAAGATCAGCACGCCGCTGGCTTCCTGCGCCGCGGCGATGTGGGCGGCACGTGTCAAGGCCAGGTTCAGGTCTTGCTTGTCGCCCTCGCCATAGGTGTAGGCGCCATGTTTGCGCGCCAGTTTTAGGGCCGCGGTATCGCGGCTGATGACCAACGTGCGAAAGACACCGGGCACGCCGTCCAGCGTGTGCAGGGTGCGGTTCAGCATCCTGGTGGTTAATTCAGCCCGCTCGTCGGGCGTGAGGATGTGGGAGAGTCGGCTTTTTCCATAGCGTAGCGGTTTGACAGGTATGATGGCCCACGTTGTCATTGTTGCACTAGCTCCATTACTTGATTTAAGATTTCTTCGGCCAGGCGGCGCCTGTCGCGACGATTGTGCATCATGGTGTCGGTGCACAGAAGTGCGGGCGCTGAGGCGCGCTCGCGCGCCCTATCGGTACTCTGAACAGCGCCCTCGTCTAGCCGGTCGTAGACGAAGAGGTCGATAAGATCGCCCTAGTGATCGGCGACGGTTTGCGGCACGACCGCCAGGCCCATTTCGCGCATCATCTTGGCGGCAGGACCTTTGACCGCGTCGCCGCCGACGATGGGGCTGACGGCTACTACAATGTCGGGTAGATCAGTAACCATGGCCTTTATCGGATAAACGTTCAAAATCGGATCGACACTCACGAACGGATTGGAAGGCGCGATGACCACGACGTCGGCCTTTTCCAGCGCCGACAGCACCGCTCCTGTCGCCCGCACGTCTTTGGGAAGCTGTATCTCCCTGACAGCCGGCTGCCAGGACTTCTCGACAAACCAGGTCTGAAACGGAAGGATTCCCTCCTCTGTTTCGACCAGCGTCGCGGCCGGCTCGTCGCTCATAGGCAGCACGCTGTGCGTGACGCCCATGCGGCGGCAAAGGTGCTGTGTGGCGCCGGTAAGGCTGTGGCCGGCATCCAGGTACGACGCGCGCACCAGGTGCGTGGCCAGGTCCAGGTCGCCGAGCCGGAACCAGGACGGACCACCAAGCCGTTCGACTTCCTCGATGGTGCGCCACGTTTCGCCTTCACGACCCCAACCGCTGGTGCTGTTTGCCTCGCCTGCCAACGTGTACATGACAGTGTCCAGGTCCGGACACACCGTCAGACCCAAATGCCGGAAGTCGTCGCCGGTATTGACAATTGCGGTAAATTTTCCAGCAGGAACTATCTGTGCAAAGCCATCAACTAGCTTTGCCCCACCCACGCCGCCGGCGAGCACCACGACGTTTAGGTCGTCAAAGCGATATGATTCCACATTGGAATTATATCCGTGCATGCTTACCATAAATCTAACACATTTGTACGGGTTGGGCGAAGGGGGAGGGAATGGATGGGATATATTTGTGGAGGAATGGATATTTGAGATCTGGAGCTCGGCGCTTGCAGAGGCGACCAGCGGGAGATGAGGCAGAATTTTAAGAAGAAAAGAACTAGGCTATAGAAATATCGTTGCGTCTGCGCGCAGAGTCGCAGGGTCAGGAGATGTCACTGCTCGGGCGCTACGAAATTGATTATAAGAGCCAGTATAAGGCGCTCTAAGCAGGTGAGAAAAAAAGCTCTTTCACACGTGTTGGGAGAGCAACACCGGCAAGCCTGAAAAAACGACTCGCATCGAGTATTTCAATTCTCACGGGCTGATTCCCAGCGTCGAAGTGAATCACTACCCAGTTGCTTTCTTCGGCGTATGCAATAGGGTAGTCGGTCAGCTTTACCACCAGGATATCCTCCTCCTCGTAGTAGTTAACTTTCATAGCGTCCTTTCCTTGCCGGCCAGAAGGTAATAATAAGGAGGTATTCTCCAAGGTCTTTATAGATTACAACAAGTGAGTGACGATTGCTAATGGCTGCTACTGCCCGGATTTTGCCGCCTTCCAGTATTTGCTCCGAGTCAGGGTGCAGTACAGCTGCATTTATTGTTTCCTTGGTAATGGCGACACCGGGGGCGAAACTTTCATCAAGTAATTTATCCTCGGCATGATTCGTGAGCCGGATTTCCATCAGGTGTCCTGGAACGGTTCGTAAGACGTACGGAGATAGCCTGCTATACTTGGTTAGCCGTGTCCCTCGGGCAGTTAAGGCATATAGACCTGTATAGAGTTCACGTCTCTAATATCTACTCCCAAATCCTCGCAACGATAAACAGCACTCTGCTCTTCCAGGTCACCGTCGCATCACGCAACTGGCGGGCGTAGAGACCGGCTACCTCTTCTATTTCGTCGTTGGATAAGCCGGCCTGGTGGAGGTGGGCGTGGTAGGTGGCCCGGCCGTCTTCAAGGGGCAGTTCCTGGAACCAGCGTTGCAGGTGGCGGTCGGTGATGCGGCGTTGTTCGGTTAGTTGCTCGCGCTTGAGCTCTATTTTCTGGAAGCCCGCCGTGTTCAGCGCTTCTTGTAGATCTTCGGCGTCCCAGCGCACCAGGGGATCGCCCTGGTCCTGGTAGATGGCTTCTTCAGCCTGCACGACACGCTCTTCTAACTCGCGGGGCGCGGCGGACCAATCTACCAGCTCGTGCAGCCGCTGGCCGTGGCGGGGGACGACCTGGGCGAAGACAAAGACGCCGTCCTCACGCAGCACCGCGGCGGCTGCAGCAAGGGGCGCGGCGTCCAACTCGAAGCGGGCTAGGGGATTGCGGGCCAGGACGCGGTCGAAACGCACGTCGCCTTCGCCGCGCAATTGCAGCAGGTAGGGCAGTTCCTGCGGCTCGCCCACCAACACGGTGGGGCGCTGCAGCTCTGCCAAACGCTCGGCCTGCTGGCGCAGCGCTTCACCGGCCTGCGGATCGGACGTGAGCGCCCACACGCCGCCTTCGGGCGCATGGCGCAGGGCTTCCCAGGTCAGCAGGCCGCTGCCGGCGTTGAGGTCCAACAGCAGGTTGTGGCGCTGGACCTGGGCCAGCTCAAACATCCGGTCGCGCAAAGCGCCCAGTCCGCGCCCAGTGTCGTCTACTACGCGCTGCAGCCACATGTCGCGGGCACGGCTTTTCGGCCCCGTGGTCAGCGTTTCGCCGCCGGTCTCTAGCCGCCAGTCGTCGCCGGTTTCCACCATCGCGGCCAGTTGCGCCTCGCGCCGCCGTGCTACCTGGTGGGCGATCTGCTGCTCGTACCCTTGCTCGCCCGGCTCGTAGAACATCTTACCCTGCAGGGCCTGGGGCAGATATTGCTGCGCGACCCAATGCTCCTGGTAGGCGTGCGGGTACATGTAGCCGCGCCCATGACCGAATCCTTCTTTGTCGCGGTTAGCGTCTTTCAAGTGGTTGGGTACGTCCGCTTCTTGCTCCTGCTCTACGGCGCGCATGGCGTCGAAGAAGGCCAGCGAGGAATTGGACTTGGGGCAGGTTGCCAGATAGAGAGCGGCTTCGGCGAGGGGAAAGGCGCCTTCGGGCATGCCGATGCGCTCGAACGCCTGCCAACAGCTGATGACGACGTTGATGGCCTGGGGATCGGCGAGGCCGACGTCTTCCCCTGCGAGAATCGTCATGCGCCGGAAAATGAAGCGCGGGTCTTCGCCGGCATAAACCATTTTGGCCATCCAGTACAAAGCAGCGTCAGCATCCGAGCCGCGCAGGCTCTTGATGAAGGCCGAAATCGTGTCGTAGTGCACGTCGCCGTCCTTGTCGTATAGCACAGCGCGGCGCTGGATCGACTCTTCGGCCACTTCCAGATTCACGACGATGGCGCCCTGCTCGTCGGGTGGCGTGGTCTCGACCGCCAGCTCCAGGGCGTTGAGCACGCCGCGGGCGTCGCCGTTGGCCACGTCCACCAGGTGTTCCAGCGCCTCATCGCTGACGCGCACGTCCAGCGCGCCGTATCCGCGCTCGGGATCCTGCAACGCCTGCCGCGCGATCTGGCGCAGGTCTTCTTGCTGCAGGGGTTTGAGCTGGAAAATGCGGCTGCGGCTGACAAGCGCCTTGTTAACTTCAAAGTAGGGGTTCTCGGTGGTGGCCCCGATCAGGATAATCGTGCCGTTTTCCACGTGCGGCAGCAGCGCGTCCTGCTGCGCGCGGTTCCAGCGGTGTACTTCGTCGACAAAGAGGGTGGTGCGCTGGTTATAGAGGTCGCGCCGCTCGCGGGCCTCGTCTATCGCTTCGCGGATCTGTTTGACGCCGGCAAGCACGGCGTTGATGGTGATGAAGTGGCTCTCGGTGCTGTTGGCAATGATGCGCGCCAGGGTGGTTTTGCCCGTGCCCGGCGGGCCGTAGAAGATGAGCGAGGAGAGCTGGTCGGCCTGGATGGCGCGGCGCAACAGCCGTCCCGGCCCCACGATATGCTCCTGCCCCGCAAACTCGTCCAACGTGCGCGGCCGCATGCGGTTGGCCAGCGGCGATTCTTGCTCGATTTGCGTCTCGCGGGCTTGTTTGAAGAGGTCCATACCTTAACGCGTCGCCAATTCCTTTACTTCGTCCACCAGGCGGTCGCCTAATTCATCCTTCCGTTGCCGTAGCTCCTGGAAACGTAGCAGATCTTAGCTCCCATCTTGCCACAAATATCGCAGACGATGCCTAAGTTATCGTTATTGTCCATTTTCATTGGCTCGATTATATCAGAGATTGGAGAACTGGGATTACCACTCTACACTCCACACTCCTACACCTCTACATCTCACCGAACCGCCCCAAAACAACATCCCACGCCGCGCTATAGCGACCCTTCATCGTCCACCACAATGCGCCGATAACCTCCGGGCCGCGGTGTTCGAGGTGAACGCAGGTGGTTTGGGGGTTGAGGGGGATGAACTGGACTTCGACGCGTGTGGGCAGGTGCGGCCCGCTGCCCAGGAACCAGTGAAAAATCAGGCGGTGGGGCGGGTCCCAGAGCAGGATGCGACCCCAATCGTACTCTATGCCCGCGGAGGTGCGTTCGAAGAAGCGGCCCCCTTCCCTGCCTTCAAGGATCACGCGCGTCGCCGGGTCTCCGCTGATGGAGTGGCCGGAGGGCCACCAGCGGTGAATCTGCTCGGTCCAGGTGCGAAAGGCGCCGCCAACATCGCGGGCCACAGTGATGGTTTTGCTGACGACGTTCTCGCTATCAGACCGAGTTGGGGCGGCGCTCTCTTCGCTCACTTGTGTCGCTACTCATCCTGGTCGCCTTCGGCGATGTCGCCTTCGGCGATGTGACGGAAATTAGACAGCGCTACGTCCCAGAACTGTTGCAGGTAGACCTGGGCCTGCCGGAAGCCGCCGGGCTCGAGAAAAAAGACGTTGCGTCGCCCACGCGCATTGTAGTCGACCAGCCCCGCCTCCTGCAAGACGCGCAGGTGTTTGGACACGGCCGGGCGGCTGACGGGCAGACGCGCGGCGATGGCGCCCACGGCGAGCGGGCCGCCGGTCAGCAGGGAGAGGATGTCGCGGCGGGTCTGGTTGCCGAGGGCGTCGAGGACGGCATGGGCGCGGTGCGATGGGAGTGGTTGCATGGTGGTTTTTCCTTTGTAGGGGCGAGGCAGATCGGAACGGCGGTAGTCCCGCGAATTCAACCTGGTCTCCGACCTGCCTCGCCCCTATTTTCGGCCTCCTGCTTCAGCCCGGCAACGAACTGCTGGAAGTTTTCGGCCATGTCAGGGATGGAACGGCCGATCAGGGGCAGCAGCGGGCCGCTGAAGACCTCGCGCAGCGTGAATTCGACGCTGCCGTTGCCTTGCGGGGTCAGGGTGAAGGTGCGCACGCCTTTGAAGAGGCCGAGGGGCATGCCGCTGCTCCAGGTCATTTTGCGATTGGGCTCGAACTCGCTGACGGTGGCCGGGAAGCCGCGGCCGGGGCTCA
>JAICPS010000633.1 GCA_025929715.1 Anaerolineae bacterium
CCCGGTATCGTCAAGCACGCGCTGGCAATGCCCGACATCCATCAGGGGTACGGTTTCCCAATCGGCGGGGTGATCGCCACACAACTGCCGGATGGGGTGATTTCGCCGGGCGGCGTGGGCTACGACATCAACTGCGGCGTGCGGCTGGCGGGCACGCACCTGAATTATGAGGAAGTGGCGCCGTATCTCGACAACCTGGCTTCGGCGTTACAGCGTAACTGTCCAACCGGCGTGGGGAAGGCGGGCGAGATTCGCCTGAGCACACGGGAAGTAGAGCGACTCGTGGAAAAGGGCGCCCGTTGGGCTCTGGAAGAGGGGCTGGCGACGGAGGCGGACCTGGAGCGCACCGAAGAGTCGGGTTGCATGCCCGGCGCCGATGCCTCTAAAGTAAGCGAGCGGGCGCTGGAGCGGGGCCGAGAACAGGTCGGCACGCTGGGCGCGGGCAATCATTTCCTCGAGCTGGACGTAGTAGACGAGGTGTTCGACGAAAGGGCGGCCGATCGGATGGGGTTGAAAGCGGGCCGTATCGTGGCTCAGATCCACAGCGGTTCGCGGGGCTTTGGTCACCAGGTTTGTACCGATTATGTAAAACGCTTTCAGCGCACACTCAAGAAATACGACATTGAGCTGCCGGACCGCGAGCTAGTATGTGCGCCGGTCAGCAGCCCCGAAGGACAGGATTACCTGGGGGCGATGCGGGCGGCGGCCAACTTTGCTTTCTGCAATCGCCAGGTATTGCTACACCTCATCCGCCGCAGCTTTGAGGAGGTGCTGGATGGCAAGGTGGCTAATCATTGGGTCTTTCAGATCTATGACATTGCTCACAATATGGCCAAGATCGAAGAGCACGACGTCGACGGGCGGCGCATGAAGGTTTGCGTGCACCGTAAAGGCGCTACGCGGGCTTTCGGTCCTGGATCGAGGGAGCTTCCTGACGCATACAAGGACACGGGGCAGCCGGTGCTGGTGCCTGGATCTATGGGCACGGCGAGCTGGGTGCTGGTGGGCACGGAAGGCTCGATGGCGGAGACATTTGGCTCTACTTGCCACGGGGCGGGCCGCACAATGAGTCGCTCGCAGGCCAAGCGCGAGGTGCATGGTAAGAATCTGCGCGATGAACTGGAGCAACGCGGCGTGCGCGTGCGCGCGGGCAGCATGGCGGGACTGGCCGAAGAAGCGCCGGTGGCTTATAAGGACGTCGATCGCGTTATCGAGGTGGTGCACAACGCGGGAATTGCCAGGAAGGTGGCGCGATTGACGCCGGTGGTGGTAGTGAAGGGGTGAGGGGAGGGGGATTGTAGAACTGGGGATTGTAGATTGGGAGATGGCAGATTTGGCTTGCGACTTGGCGAGAGGTGGTATACTGATTGGAGATTGGGGCAATTTGACCGCCGACCGCCGACGGCGGCCAAGCGCTGGCTGAAAGCTGATCGCTGACTGCTAAATTAGAGGAGGGTGTGATGGCGGAGGAATCGAAACAAGCAGGAATTGTTTGGCTTGTCTCGGGGGTGTTATTGGGCGCAATCGTGGCCGTCGCCGGCATGACCCTGATGGAGCGCACGCAACCGGCGGCGATCGAGATCCTGCCTGCAGAGCCTTCGCCAACTCCAGTTCCCAGCGCGACGCCGGGTCCGCTGCACGTCTATATCACCGGCGCTGTCAGTAACCCAGCCGTTTACGAGCTACCCGCAGGCAGCATTGTGGCCGACGTCGTGGATGCGGCGGGTAATTTTGGCGACGAGGCGGCCAAGGAATTGATTAATCTGGCGCTGCCGCTGAGTGACGGTATGCATATACATGTTCCGGAGCGGATAGAGGTAGAACTAGAAGTAGTGAGCACTCCTCCCGTCGTTTCTGCAGCGCGCGAGATAGCCGGCGCTGCCGTAAACATTAACAGCGCCGGCGTGGAAGAATTGGAAACGCTGCCCGGCGTCGGCCCTGCGACCGCCCAAAACATTGTCGACTACCGGGAGGCGAACGGTCCCTTCACTCGAATTGAGGAGATTATGGACGTGTCTGGGGTTGGACCGGCGAAGTTTGAGCAGATGAAGGAGTTGATAACCGTGGAGTAGGGATTGGATGCAAGATACCCCGCTTATCTCCCTCGCCGCCCGCCTGGCAAGCGTTCCTTTCCGCGTCTTCGGACAGCGGTCATTTGTGCCGCCGCGGAAGGCGTTGATTCTAAAGCCATGCTGCTTGAGCCAGGCAATGCTTACAACGCCATTGCTGGCGGCGCTTTCGGAGACGTATCCCCGCGCGCGTTTCGATTGGGCGGTGCATCGTGATGCGCGACCGGCTGTCGCTACGAATGTGCGCGTTTCGGAACTGATCGATACGGGCAATCTGGGCCTGCCTGAAGGGACGTGGCGTGATGTCCAGATTGTGGTGGAGCGCTTGCGCCAGGAAGCGTACGACACGGTTTTCGTCCCCAGCCGTTCCAGCATACTGGCCTGGGTCGCCTGGCGCGCGGGAATTCCACAGCGTGTGGGTCTCAGCGCCGGTGGGCGCGGCTTTTCACACACGATTGCCGTCAGGCCTCCAATTGACGCGCATAATGCCGGGGCCGAGTACCTGAGCCTGGCGCGCGCCCTGGGAATCGAGACTGAAGTAAGTATGGAGTTCTTCCCG
>JAICPS010000601.1 GCA_025929715.1 Anaerolineae bacterium
TAGCCATGTGGACCGCGACACGGTCGACGGCGTCGATGAGCACGCCTATACGCTTGATTCATTCGGGCGGATGGCGGCGGCTCCACTACAGGAGCGGCTGCAGGCGCAGGGCGATGCCCCTTTTCGCCTGATTGTGGTCGGCGGCGGGGCAACGGGCATCGAGGCCGCTGCGCAGTTCAAGTCGGCGCATCCGCAGGCTATCGTCACGTTGGTGACCCGCGGCGAGGCGGGAGCGTTCAAGGGCGCGCGGATCCGGCAGCACGTGCGCGAGGCGCTGGCAGTGCAGCGAATCGCCGTCGCCGAGCAACGTCCGATGACCGCGGTGGAGGCCGGAGGCGTGGTGACCGCGACGGGCACGCTGCCCGCGGACGTCGTCGTTTGGGCCGGCGGCTTCAGGGCCTCATCGCTGGCGAAGGAAGCAGGCGTACGCGTCAACGCGCGCAATCAGATTGTAACCGACCCTTTCTTGCGTTCGCTCACCCACCCGGAGATATTTGCCGTGGGCGACATGGCGGCGCCGCTTGAGGAGCCGGGCGCGCCAATGCGCATGAGCCTGTTCACGGCACTGGTCAGCGGCGCGCAGGCTGCGGACAATATCGTAGCCGTCCTTAAGGGCAAGACTCCGCGACCGTTGAGCTTTGCCTGGTACGGGCAGGCGATTGCGCTGGGACCGAATGACGCAGTCGGCTTTGCCACCTATCCGGCGGACACGCCCGTGGGCCCGGTCTATCGTGGCAGGACGGCCGTGACCTTGCGCCGCTTTTTCGTCTGGTATTTAAAGGCAGCGTTGGAGCTAGAGCGGCGCCTGCCCGGCTTCTTTTTCTGGAACGGAAAACGGCGGTATGCTCGGCTGCAGGGCCGGCGGCGCTCGCAAACTGCGTACCAGGCCTAGCGGTAATAAGATGAACCATCTCAAGACATTCCAGGACTATCGCCCGCTTCTCTTTTCGATTGCCTACCGCATGCTCGGCGCGGCCACCGAGGCCGAGGACGTGCTACAAGAGGCATATTTAAGATGGCAAGGGCAGTCGCTGGAAGCGGTGCGGGAGCCGAAATATTTCCTGACGACGGTCGTGACGCGCCTCTGCCTCAACGAATTGTCGTCGGCGCGCGCCCAGCGGGAGACTTACCTGGGGCCGTGGCTGCCGGAGCCGGTTGAAACCGGCGACCGGCCAGAGCTGGAGAATCCTGCACATCGCGTTGTCCTGTACGATTCGCTATCGATTGCTTTTCTCGTGCTGCTGGAGACGCTATCGCCCGCGGAGCGCGCGGTCTTTCTGCTGCACGATGTCTTCGCCTACAAATATGATGAGGTCGCCGCAATCCTGGAGAAGAGCAAGTCGGCCTGCCGCCAGCTGGGGAGCCGCGCCCGGCAGCATATCGAAGCCAACCGCCCCCGTTTCGAAGCAACCACCGAGGCGCACGACCAGCTGCTGCATCACTTCATTAAGACGGTGGAGACGGGAGAAATCGAGCCTTTGCTGCAGCTGCTGGCGGACGACGTGACGCTGGTGCCGGACGGAGGCGGTGAGCGCGGAGCGGCGATTCGCGTCCTATACGGGCGCGACAGCGTGGCTTCGTTTATTCAGGGGGTGCGACGACAGGAGCCCCAAGGCATGCGCTATGAGCTTCTTTGGCTGAACGGACAACGGGCCATTGTGGCGCGCACGCCGGACGCGCGACCCTACTACGCCCTCTTCCTTTACGTACAGGATGGCGCCATCCGCCTGATGCAGGTGATAGCCGGCCGGAAGCTTGCGGGAATCGATTCGGGCGGCGGACGACGGGAATGAACTAAACGTATTTCTCCTGCAGCAAACTTTATAGATTTAATTTATAGCGAGACCGATGTTGACGGGCCGTGGCCTCAGGTCTCGCCGGGTTGTAGGCGCTGGCTACCGGCTGGAGCCTGCTTTCATCGCTCACTTTCGGGCTGATAATGGAGAGCGACCGTGCCGGAATTGAATGTTTTGGTTTCCAAGAGCTTAAGCGTATTGACGCCCATATGCTCAAAGATGTACGGTCCTTCTCCGAAGGTAAACGGATATACGAGAATACGGACCTCATCGACCAGGCCAGCTTTAAGCATCGTGTGTGTCAGTTCTCCCACGCCATACTGCAGCAAGCTCTTGCCCGGCTCCTGCTTGAGCTTTCTGATCTCCTCAACAACGTCTCCTTTTATGAGCCTCGCGTTCCAGGTGAGCGGCTCTCTCAGGGTTCGCGATGCGATGTACTTGGGCATACTGTTTATCCTGTCCGCGTCTTTCCCTTGCCTGGTCGGCCAGATCTCGGCAAAAGCCGCGTAGGTCTTCTGACCCATCAAGAGCGCGTCCGGCATGAACAAGAGATCGTTGAGGTACTCCAGCACATCGTTGCTGTGGAACTGAAAGAGCTGCTCCCAGAAATCCATACTCTCTGACCCCATGGCCCCGTCGACCGACACTTCAACTTCTACAATTATTTTTCTCATGTCAAGTTTCCCTTCATGTTTATTCGAGCAATTATATCCTAACCCAGTAAGCGGCGAGATCGTTGGCCAGCGTGTCGAAATCTTAACCACGTCCAGGGTCATCAGTAGGGCATGGTAATTACCTCTAGCGCGCACCGGGGCATGGCGGAGGAGCGGCGGTCGACCGTTCCTCCGCTGGCCACCTCACGCAGGGACGAGCGTCGTCCGGCGCACTGCAACGAACTGCAACAGCGAGAATGCAGCTACCACGGCAGCCTGGAAGAGCACGAAGCCAGACGGCTGACGGGGAAATAGGCTGGCGCGTGGCAGTGTATACGACAAAGATCACGTATTGCTTGCGGAGTTACACCAATA
>JAICPS010000072.1 GCA_025929715.1 Anaerolineae bacterium
ACAGATCGAGCAGTCGGCGCAGCGACCGCGGGAGATCCGCGCCTTGAACAGCCTGGTATCAGGTAATTACGGCTTGCAGATGTTTGACGCGGTGGAGAAGACCAAGCGCGACCTGTCTGACCGCTTTGGCGGCATGATTCGCCTCAGCGGACCCGATTTCGACGTCATGGAGTTGGTCACGCGGCGCGATTTCGAAAATATTATCCGTCCGGAATATATACGCATCGAGCGCCAGCTGGATGAGACGCTGAACGCCTCCGGCCTGCGCCCCGCGCAGATCGACGCGGTCATTCGCACCGGCGGCTCGGCGGAGATTCCGCTCTTCCAACAACTGCTGCATACCAAGTTCGGCGCCGACCGCGTGCACAGCGTAGATACGTTTGGCAGCGTTACGTCGGGTCTAGGCATCCTGGCCCACAGCATCGCGAGCGGCGAGATCGAAGCGCGGGCTTATACCCGCCAGGACCTGAAGCAGCAAGAGATTACGGTGGCGCGCCCCAACGTTTCGGTCGTAGACTTGCGGCTATTGAAACGGCGCATGCAGGCGCAGGAGATGAGTACGGCTGACAACGAAACGGCCGCGGAAGCAGCCCTAGTGTTATTGACCGGCGACAATCGGTTGTTGGTTGACGGCGGCCGGCTGTCAGCGGTAGGGGCGCCTCGCGAAGCTCCCTTACAGGAAGGCGGTAACCATTCTTATGACCGTCTGCTGTCGGCGCTGACGACGACCCTGGATGAGCCCCTGCTGCTAGTTACCTCGCGCTATCGCTTTTTGCTGAGCAGCGCGCGGCAGTTAATGGACCTGGAGAGCCTGGGCCAATCGCTGGTCGAGTTGCACCATTTTGGGGCGCGCGAGCGTGTCTACACGGTAAGTCGCTGGCAGGCGATCATAGGGAAGGAGCGGCTTTTGCTGGCAACCTCACTAGGCTATGTGCGCGCTTATCCCACAGAGGTAATCCGCAGCTCGATTGAGGCGCCCGTACCGCTGATCTTTGAGCAACCGCTGCCCGGCTGGCCCATCGCGGCGCTAGGGACGAATGTGGGCGAGCAGTTTGTGTTCCTGACGGACGGCGGGCGCGGCCTGCGGCGCGCCGTGAGTGAGATTCCCGGCATTGGCTTGCAGCTGCTGAACCGCGCCGATGATGAGATGATTGTGGCGGCGCTGGTGGGCGGGGCGCAGGAGGAGTTGCTGCTGGTGACCGCGGAAGGTTACGGGCGGCGCCTGCCGCTTTCGGCCGTGTACAGCCCGCCTAAGGCCAACCACCCCGGGCGCGTACTAATTTCTCGTCGCCCCTTACGCGGCGCGCTGCTCGCCGACGAGCAGCATGCAACCTGGCTGGCAACGACGGCCGGTATGTACGTTGTGCAACCCCGCGACATACCGTGTGAGGCGGACACGACGCGTTCGCACCGTCTGCTGCGACTGGAACAGGGCGAAGAGGTGCTCCAAACAGTAACCGGATTCTAATAGCAAACATATTTGCGTTATGTTAGAATAGATGTTCTGCTTAGAAATGTGCTTATTAACATTTCAGGAGTCCAAGACCCGAAGAGTCCAAGACCCGCCAGGAGTCCAATGACCCTAGAAAATATCGTCGTGCGCGGCGCACGAGAGCATAATTTGCAAAATATAGACGTGGAGATCCCTCGCAACAAGATGGTTGTGGTCACGGGGCTGTCCGGTTCGGGCAAGTCATCGCTGGCTTTCGACACCATCTTCGCCGAGGGTCAGCGCCGCTACGTTGAATCCCTCTCAGCTTACGCGCGCCAGTTTCTGGGGCAGCTAGAGAAACCGGCGGTGGACCAGATTGAGGGGCTAAGCCCGGCCGTTTCTATCGACCAGAAAGGCGTAAGCCATAATCCACGCTCCACAGTGGGCACGGTCACCGAGGTGTACGACTATTTGCGCCTGCTCTATGCGCGTGTAGGGCGTCCCCATTGTCCCGTGTGTGGACGCCCGGTGCAGCCGCAGTCGGCAGAACAGATCGTGGAGAGCGTGGAGAAGATGCCCGACGGCAGTCGTATTCAGGTGCTTGCGCCATTGATCAAGGATCGCAAGGGGCATCACCAGGGCGTCTTCGAGGACGTGCGCAAAGCCGGCTTTGTGCGGGTGCGTGTTGACGGCGAGATTCGCCAGGTGGACGAACAGATTGAGCTAGACCGCTACAAGAACCACACTATTGAAGCCGTCGTGGACCGGCTGGTAATTCGCCCGCACGCGCGGCTTAATGGCCAGGGCAGTGATGAAACTGCCCAGGAAGAGGCACAGGCGGCGCGCTCAAGATTAACCGACTCGATCGAAACGGCGCTGCGGTTGGGCGATGGCGTCGTGATTGTCAACGACGTGACCGACGCGGATAATCCTCAGGACCGCCTCTATTCCGAGCACCTCTCTTGCGTTTACGACGGCACGAGCATTCCGGAAATCGAACCACGCACTTTCAGTTTTAACAGCCCGCATGGCGCCTGCCCAGATTGCCAGGGTCTCGGTACCAAGAAAGAGATAGACCCCGACCTCATCGTCCCCAATAAGGATCTGACGCTGCGTGAAGGGGCCATCGTCGCCTGGCCTACCGACGATAAGCAAGGTTACTACTGGCAGCTCATCGCCGCAACAGCCCGTCATTTCGACATTGCCCTGGACGCGCCCGTTCGTGAGCTGAACGAGGCGCAGCTGCGCATTTTGCTCTACGGGAGCGGTAAAGAGAAGATAAACATCCGCTACGTGAACCGCGAAGGGGCCGTGCGCAAGTACAGCACGCAGTTTGAGGGCGTCATCCCCAATCTTGAGCGACGTTACCAGGAATCGACGTCGGATTACGTGCGGCAGAAGCTGGAAGATTACATGGTCAACCGCCCTTGCAGTACGTGCGGGGGGTCGCGCCTGAACCCGGTGGCCCGCGCCGTGGATATCGATGGCGTGACCATCGGCGACGTGACCGAGCGGCCGGTGGTGCGCACGGTGGACTGGATACGCCTGCTGCGGGATCATGAGAAGACGCCACTGAACGGCCGGCAGCAGATGATCGCGCGGCCAATCATTAAGGAAATCGGCGACCGGTTGGAATTTTTGATCGACGTCGGACTCGATTACCTGACGCTCAGCCGCTCGGCCGGCTCGCTCAGCGGCGGCGAGGCGCAGCGCATCCGGCTGGCAACCCAGATCGGCAGCCGTCTCATGGGTGTGTTGTATGTGCTGGACGAACCCAGCATCGGCCTGCACCAGCGCGACAATGCGCGGCTGATCCGCACCCTGAAGGGGATGCGCGACCTGGGCAATACGGTGCTGGTGGTGGAGCACGACGAAGAAACGATTCGCGAGGCGGACTGGGTAGTAGACCTTGGCCCGGGCGCCGGCAAGTATGGCGGGCGCGTGGTCGCCGAGGGGTCGCCACAGGAAATTGCGGAGGATGAATCGTCGCTGACCGGCGCCTACCTCAGCGGGCGGATGCGCATTGCCGTTCCCACCCGCCGGCGTAAAGGGACCGGCGAATGCCTGATGGTGAAGGGCGCGAGAGAGAACAACCTGAAAGGCATCGACGTGCACATTCCGCTGGGCAAGTTCGTGTGCATCACGGGCGTCAGCGGCAGCGGCAAGAGCAGCTTCCTGATCGAGATTCTGAGCAAGCGGCTCTCGCAGTATTTCTACAGGTCAAAAGAGCTGCCAGGTAGACACGAGACAGTAGAGGGTCTGGAGCATCTGGATAAGGTCATCGAGATCGACCAGAGTCCCATCGGCCGCACGCCGCGCTCCAACCCGGCAACCTATACCAAAGTGTTTGACCCTATCCGCCAGCTATTCGCCGAGATGCCGGAAAGCAAGGTGCGCGGCTACAAGCCGGGCCGCTTCAGCTTCAACGTCAAGGGCGGGCGCTGCGAGGCGTGCCAGGGACAGGGCCAGAACCGCATCGAGATGCAGTTCCTGCCGGACATCTACGTGCCGTGTGACATCTGCAAGGGCAGCCGCTACAACCGCGAGACGTTACAAGTTCGTTACAAGGGGCTGAACATTGCCGAGGTACTGGAGCTGACCCTGGACGAGGCGTTGGAATTCTTTGAAAATATCCCCACCATCCAGCGCAAGCTACACACGATGGTCGACGTCGGCCTGGGCTACATTCACCTGGGCCAGCCGGCACCTACGCTAAGCGGCGGCGAGGCGCAGCGTGTGAAGCTGAGCCGCGAGTTGTCTAAGATTGCCACGGGGCGCACGATGTACATTTTGGACGAGCCGTCGGTGGGTCTGCATACGCACGATGTGGCCAAGCTGATCGTCGCGCTCAACCGACTGGTGGATAAGGGCAATACGGTCGTGATCATCGAGCACAACATGGACATCATCAAAGTGGCCGACCACATCATCGACCTCGGTCCCGAGGGCGGCGACCGCGGAGGCTTCATCGTAGCACAGGGAACTCCGGAAGAAGTGGCGTCTGTGAAAGGCTCTTACACCGGACAGTCTTTGGAGCCGGTGTTGAACGGGCGTTACTAAAAAATAAAGAGGCCCGGCGCTTGCCGGGCCTCTCTCCGTGTTGCTGTGGCCGGTCTCTGACCGAGCCACCAGCGGGCGCGGGCCTATGAGACTAAGGGGACCGGCCTGAGCGTATGAAGGGGCAAAGCCGTTACCACGAACCGATTACATTCAGTGGGGCGTTGCTCGACGGGGCGCTGTTCAGGTGCGACGCTCGTTGGCCGGGCTGAACGAACTTGTAGACTTTCCCGGTGTCGCCGGTAGGACCAACCGCGTCGGTGGTGAGCACGTACACTTCACCCTCCAGATCCTGCCCGAAGCTCAACAGGTAGTGCTGTAACTCCATGTCTTCCATGCTCTGGATGCGAACCTTGCGGATGCGCCACAGTTGCGGAACGCCCTGCACCGGAACGCTCGGTTTGGCCACATAGATGGCGCCGAAAATGTGCTCGGGCGCTCCCGCTTCCTCTTCGGCCCATATGCCGAAGATATAGCGTCCAGACAGGCTGGGAACGTCATCGCCGCGATAGACGTGGCCGCCGACGACCACGGCGCCAAGTCCACCGGGCCGGCTGTAGTGGAAGAACTCGATGATTGGATCGAGCAGTGGATCGCCCTCCAGCGGATGACCTGCCCCGACGGTGTCCGGACAATCTGGCAAGGGGCTGGCGAAGTCTGCCGCGTTAAAGCAGCTTGTGCCTTCCTTGACGTTCCAGCCGTAATTGCCGCCTGCCTGCACGATGCTCACCTCTTCCAGAACTTCCTGCCCGGCGTCGCCGACGTACATGGCGTTGTTGCCGGCCATGTCGAAGGAGAAGCGGTAGGGATTGCGGAAGCCGTAAGCCCATTGCAGCTTTAATGTATCGCTGAGCGGCAGGGTCACGAAGGGGTTGTCCGCAGGCACGGCCCAGGGACTGGCGCTATCGACGTCGATGCGCAGGATACTGCCCAGAAGATTCTGCTCGATATCCTGGCCGTTCCCGCCTTCGTTTACGTCGTACCAATCAGGCACGTGACCAGGGTCAATGTCGCCCGCGCCGCCGCCGTCGCCCAGCGAGACGTATAGGTAACCGTCCTGCGGCCCGAACTCTAAGGTGCCGCCGTTATGGTTGCTCTGCGGCTGATCGATATGCAGCAAGATCTGTTCAGAATCCGGATCGGCCTGGTCGGGATTAGTCGGTGAAACAGCGAATTCTGAAAGGTGGCTGGTGTGATCCCAGTCGTCGGGCGCTTCGTCCCGCAGCGGGGCGCTGTAGTAGACAAAGAATCGGCCATTGTTGGCATAGTCAGGATGGAAGGCCAGTCCAAGCAGACCGCGCTCATCGTAACCAGGATCTAACTCTACCATTCTATCGGAAACATCGAGGAACGGGTCCGGCAGCAGAGTGCCATCGGCGGTCAATATCCAGATTTGACCCGTCTGATCGGCAATGAATCGGCGCCCGCTTCCATCAGGAGCCTCTTGAAGAGCAATAGGGTGCGTAAATCCATCGGCTACCAGTTCAAGTCTGACAAGCGGACCTGTAGGCTCTATCGCTGACTGTGCAGCGAGGGCCCGCGGCGCCGCCACGACGACGCTCAGAGCCACAATGGCAACTGCCAGGATGAAAAATATACCTATCTTTCGCATCAAACTACCTCCTATCCATCTTTATTGTGTTTCATTCAGTGGGGGACACCCGATGTCAGGCGCCTCTTATAACAAAATGCTGTCAGGAACTGTGTTCATTGTGGCGAGTGATTGTCGCGCTACATTTCTTGGGGCGAAAAGTTACATAGGCAGGCTCCTACTATAATCGTTCACCTCACAGCGTCGGCAATCAGTGTAAGAAAAATACTAGCGAGGCCGATTTGTATATCTTCAAATTAAAACGCTCTCATCCCTCTTCCAATGCCCATAACTTCTATCTATCATGAACGACTGTATCTTGATATGACCTGCACGTGCCCTGTTCTAAATTGCTCCACCTCTATGAACAGGCTGCTAACGACCTTCCGTGACTTTAGTGGAGCCAATCCGACTAAACAGACGATGAACGAGTTGGCGCGTTATACACAGACAACGATCCCCACAAAGCAGCGAAAAATACGAACGCTCGTCCCGACCATCTACTGGCAAGCAGCCTGCCGGCCAACCCTAACCTTTCTGCTGCCCTTTGCGCTTTACCTGCTGACGCTGGCGCCCACGGTCTACAATCTGGATAGCGCCGAGCTGACGACGGCGGCGGCGACCGGCGGCATTTTACGCGCTACCGGCTATCCTTTTTATCTGATACTCGGCAGGCTATGGACCATGCTACCTGTCGGCGACGTGGGCTTACGGCTCAACCTCTTCTCGGCTTTCTGTGGAGCGCTCACGATTCTGCTTGCCGATTACAGTTTACGCCGCCTGCGCGTCGGCCTCTGGGCGCGGCTGGGGGCGCTCGGCCTCCTGGCAAGCGCCCCCTACTTCTGGGCCATGTCGCTGATCGCCGAGGTCTACACGCTGCACACGGCGCTGCTCGCGGGCATCGTGCTGGCGGGAATGCGCTGGCAGGAACAACCTACCCCGTCTCGGCTCGCGCTGGTGGTCTTCCTGGTAACCGTGAGCATGGGCAACCACGCGGCAACCGTGCTGCTGCTCCCGGGCCTGGCCTGGCTGTTGGTCGCAACGGCGCCAAGGCAACTGGCCCAGTGGCGCACATGGCGCCTGGCGCTGCCGGCAGCGCTACTCGGGGCGTCCGTGTTCCTCTATCTTCCGCTGCGCTACGCCGCCGCGCCGGCCTTCAACTATGCCGGCGAGTTCGATGCGCAGGGACAGTTCATGCCCGTGAACCTGCAGACGGTGGATGGCTTTTTCTGGTTGGTAACTGGCCGCTCGTTCGCTGGACAGATGTTCGGATACGACCTGGCGGGTGTGGCCGGCGAAACGGTGGCGTTTGCCGGACAGTTGTGGCAGGCGTTCTTTGCCGTCGGTATCGGTCCCGGGCTGCTGGGCGCGACTCTCATGCTGCGCCGCGACCGCCGTGTGGGCGGGATGTTGTTGTTGCTGTTTACGACCAACGTCTTCTTCTACGTCAACTATCGCGTGATCGATAAAAACACGATGTATCTGCCAGCTTATGTCATCTGGGCGCTATGGCTGGGTGTGGGGCTGGAGCAATTGTGGGCCTGGACGAAGCACACTCGCCTGCTATGGCCCTCGCGCCTGGTAATTGTCGCACTGGTGCTAATGGCAATGAGTTGGAACTGGCAGCGCGTCGATCTGAGTGATGACTGGAGTACGCGGCAGCAAGGCGAGGAAATTCTGGAAGCGGTTGCGCCCAATGCCATCATTCTGGGCTGGTGGGACAGCGTGCCCGTAGTGCAATATCTTCAATTCGTCGAAGGGCGGCGTCCCGACGTGCTGGCCATAAACCGTTTCCTGATTTCAGACGAAAACATGAAGCGTCTCATCCACCACCAAGCGGGTCGGCGGCCGGTTTATGTCAACGCCGCAACTCCGGAATTGATGCAATCGATGCGTGTAGAACGAGCCGGGCCGCTCTACCGGCTCTATCCTCGTGAACTATCCGTCGAATAGGTCTACCCTAGCTTACGCGGAGTACGCCGAGTTTTTTCTATTTCTCTGTGTTCTGCTTTCCCGGCTGCGGGACGTTCTCTGCGGTTCAAAACTTGAATCTAGGATTGGAGGTAACAAATGTCCGAGCAAAGACAGAAATTACTCAGTCGAGGCGCTCTGGCGCTGCTCATTCTGCTGTCAGGCCTTGCTTTCATTCCCTTTACCGGTTTCTCCAGTGACGACCTGGGCTGGCATCTCTACTCTGGCGCGTACCAAGTCGAGCTGAACGTCAATCATGATCGCGGCGCCCCAGGTAGCGCGTTCCATTTCACCGGCAGCGGCTATCCGGCTAGCGCGTTGGCAATTGTATACGTGGACGGCATACCCGTCGGCAATGTCTGGACAGACGCCGGTGGAAACGCCGAATTCTTGATCCAGACACAAACGGACGACGAGCTTGGCGAATACTTCGTTACGTTGGCGACCGGCAGCAATACCTCCGCTACCGAAGATATCGAGCTGGATGCCGGCGAACCGGTACAGCCGCCCCCGCCTGACTTTGAGGGCTTCATCTTTGGCCTGCAGGCCGGGTACTTCCTACCCTTCATAGCCCACCAGTAATTTGGGGGCTGATTTTCCCGGAAACTGCTATGTAATTTCCCCGGAAACTTTTGCACTGACACCCGCATGACGATAAGGTATCAGTTTCCGGGGAATTACAGGTAAGACAGTGAGTTTCCGCGAAAATTTCACGCCCATCCTAATTTTTGCGACCAGCCGGCTGATCATCGTCGTCGTCGCCTATTTGGCCGTGGCCTTTCTAGGCCACACCATGCCGCCGCATGCGCACCATATGCGCGGCACCGAAAACCTGCTTCTGGACGTTTTCGGCAGTCGTTGGGACACGGCTTTTTACGTCAATATCGTCGAAGAAGGCTACCGAAATGAGGGCGAAATGCCCTCTGTGGCGTTTTTCCCGCTGCTGCCGCTGTTGATGGGCCTACTGGCGCCGTTGGTAGGCGACGTCGTGGTCGCCGGCATTCTGATAGCCAACGGCGCGCTGCTGGGGGCTTCGCTGCTCTTTTACCGGCTGGTTGCGGATCAATGGGGAGAGCCTATCGCCCAGCGCGCGCTCTGGTACCTGCTCATTTTCCCGACGGCCTTCTTTGGCTCAGCCATATACACGGAATCCTTGTTTCTACTGGCCAGCGTTGGCGCGTTATTCAGCGCGCGGCGCAGAAACTGGGCAGCAGCCGGTATATTCGCCGTTGCCGCCGGCCTGACGCGGCTAATAGGTCTCATCGTGGCTCCCATGTTGGTGCTCGAGTGGCTAAGGCAGCGACGTGAGGCAGAGAAGTCCGGCGAATGGCACAGGCAGGAAACCGGCCACAGCCATCCCGGGCCGCCGATTCTTCAGCCAGGGTTAGCGGTATTGGCAGCGCCGGCGGGCTTGCTGGCCTACATGATCTATCTGTGGCGCGCCTTTGGCGAACCCCTCGCCTTTGCGCATGCCTCGGCTGCCTGGAACCGCGTGCCACGACCGCCGGGACAGGTCATCGTCGCGCTGTTGCAGAGGCCTGCGGGGGGCTGGGTCCAGGCGCTACGTGCGGGAAGGCTGCCGCTGCTGAACGATTGGATCGACCTGGGCATGGTGCTCTTCTTCCTGGCGCTGGCTCTCGTGCTCCTATATCGACAACAATGGGCGGAGGGTATCTTCGTGTGGCTGGGGGTGATGCTTGCGCTCAACTCGGGCCTGTTGATGAGCCAGCGGCGCTACGTGTGGGTGCTTTTTCCAGTTTACGTGCTGCTGGCGCAGTGGGGTCACAGGCCATGGGCCGACCGCGCCATCACCGGTCTTTTTCTAGGCGGGCAGACGCTCTTTGTCATTCTGTTTGCCCTTTGGTACTGGGTGGCATAATTCGACACACACTGTTTGTAAGCCCATAATAGGCGCATGGCTTATACAGAAGAGAACACTCCTCACGCTACGGTTGTCGCCGGGCGCGATCCTGTAGCCTTGCGGCGACGACGGCGCGCGGTGTGGCTACACTTTCCACGCCGCGCGGTGCTACTCATCGCCGCCTACGCCATCGCAATTTTTATCCTGCGCACGTTGCCCATCGCCGCCGAGCCGCTGGCCGATCCCACGCCGGGTGGGCCGGCGCCCATCATCAGCGCCGCGGTTCTGGAACGGCTGCCCTCAAGCCTGGCGCTGCTGGCCTCGACCCTGATCGTAGCCTTTGTGCTGTCGCTCGTCGTGGCCATCGTCGCCGTGCTAGTCGCCTGGCTTCAAGCGCGCTCGCCGCGAATTGGCGGCGTGCTGCGGGCGCTGGGGCGCATGGCCCTCTACATCTGGATGCCGCTGCCTTTCATCATTGTCGCGTTCTTGCTGATCCTCCTACTTTTTGCGGGCCCCCTGACGGTGCTGGGCCCGTTGTTCTCGCCAACAGGCAACAACGTTTCGACCCTGCTGCTGGGAGCGCTGGTACTGGCCTTTTATCCCGCATTGCTGGCTGCGCACGATGCAGCGGAAGTAGCTGCCGGTCCCGATCCGCGCCAGCGATATCCTCGCCGTCCTGGCCGGCGGCTGTTGGCGGCATTTTTACGGCTTGGCGAGTCGCTGCTCGTGCAAACAGCCGGCATCTTCAGCGCGCTGGCCGTCGTCGAGCTCATTTTCGCGCGTCCCGGACTTGGCGCGCTTTTGGTGCAGAGCATATTTCAGCGCGACCTGCCCACTGCACTTAGCGCCCTCAGCGTGATGGCCGTGATGGTGCTGCTTGGGCGGCTGTCGGCTGAGCTGTTGAGCTGGGTGGGCCTCTTCATCGCCGGCAGCGAAGCGATAGATATCGCACCCGCCGCCAAAGCGCGCCCTGAACACCGGTTGTGGACCGTTTTCGGCGTCCTCCTCCTCCTTCTCCCGCTGGCCCTTGTCGCTATGGGCCTGCTGACGAGCCCTGAGGCGGCCGCGCAACAGGACCTGCAACAGCGGCTAGCGGCGCCCTCGCCTGAACATCCGGTGGGCACCGACGCGTTGGGACGCGACATCTGGGCGCGCGTGCGTCTGGGCAGCCTCAACACCCTCGCGAGCGCCTCACTTATCGCCGGAGCGCTGCTGCTGCCAGCGCTGATCCTGGGCCTGCTCAGCGGCGCGCTGTTCAACCGCGGCGGCTGGCTGTGGCAGTCGCTTGCCGACTTACTGCTGCTGCCCGTAGACGCGTTGCTCTTCTTTCCGCTCATTCCGGCCGCGGCGACCGTCGCAGCACTTTTTGGACAGGTGACCACCTTGAGCGCGGTACTGGCGCTGGCCGTGTTGTTCTTGCCACGGACGGCGCGCGCCGTGCGCGATATGTGGCGTGCCAGGCGTGAGGGCAACGGGCTGCGCGACGTGCTTAGCTCGCTGGCGGCCCTGTTCCTGCTTGCGCTGTTCAACGCCTTTGTCGTATTGCTGGCGCTGGAGTACTTGGGCTTTGGCCCACTGCCGCCGACGCCCTCGCTCGGCCAGATGTTGCAGGAATCGCAGCAACACCTGCGCGTAGCTCCGGCCGCCACTTCGGCGTTGCTAGTCGTCATCGGGATCACCGCGTTCGCGCTATTCACGTCTGCGGCAGGGGTGAGCGGCTTCGTCGACTCGCGCCGGCCGCTGGTGGATATGAATGAGTGATTTTAACGGAAACTGGCCGTCAGAACGGCTAGAGTTTCTGGTAAAATAATCGATCCATGAACCTCGTCACCCTAGAAAGCGTATCAAAACAGTACAGCGAGCGGCTCTTACTGGAAGAAGTTGATCTGTTAATAAACGAGGGCGAGCGCATTGGGCTGATCGGCGTCAACGGCAGCGGCAAAACCACCTTGCTGCGTATCACGGCCGGCCTGGAGCCGGTCGATAGCGGTAGAGTCACGGTGTGGGGCGGCGTGAGCATCGAATACCTGTCGCAGGAGCCGCAGCTTGACGGGACGCTAACCGTCCTGCAGCATATTTTCCGCAGCGAATCGGCGCAATTGCAGCTATTGCGCAGCTACGAGGAAGCCGCCTGGCAGCTAGAGCAGGCTCCGCGCGACGAGCAGCTTCAACAGCGCCTGATGGAACTTAGCGGGGACATGGACCGCTACAATGGCTGGGCCGCCGAAGCCAAAGCAAAGACGATCCTGACCAGGCTCGGCGTTACGGAGTTTGGGGCGCGGATCAACACGCTGAGTGGCGGCCAGCGCAAGCGCGTGGCGTTGGCCCACGCGCTCATCGACCGCGCCGATCTGCTGATACTAGACGAGCCTACGAACCACATCGACGCCGACGCAGTGGCCTGGCTGGAAGAGTACCTGATGAGCGAACCTGGCGCCCTGTTGATGGTGACACATGATCGTTACTTTTTGGACCGCGTCGTCAATCGCATCGTAGAACTGGACCGGCGTAAGCTCGTCTCCTATCCAGGCAACTACACACGCTACCTAGAGCTGCGCACGGAGCGGCACGAGCGGCTGGCGGCAACGGAGGCCGACCGCCAGCGGCGGCTGCGGCAGGAGCTGGAGTGGCTGCGGCGCGCCCCGAAAGCGCGCGGAACTAAGCAGAAAGCGCGCAAGCAGCGCGTGGAAGAGATGCAAAAGCTGCGCTACGACAGCGGCGAAGGGCGTGTGGCAATGACGCTCGCCGGGCGGCGATTGGGCAAGAAGGTGCTAGAAGCGCGCAATCTGAGCAAAGGTTATGGCGACGTGCAGCTCTTCACCGATATAGACATGCACCTGGATCCCGGCGACCGCATTGGCATCATTGGCCCCAATGGTGCGGGCAAAAGCACCTTTCTCGATATTCTGGCAGGGAAAGTTCAGCCAGATACGGGCACGGTCATCTGGGGTGAAACGGTGCAGCTTAGCTATTACGACCAGGAGAGCGCCGGCCTGCCGAATGAGAAGCGCGTGATCGACTATATTATGGACCAGGCGCCGCTGATCCTCGGCGAGGACGGCGAGCGGGTAGACGCCGCCCGGGCGCTGGAATGGTTCCTTTTTCCCCGCCCGCACCAGCGGACATACATCAAGGACCTCAGCGGCGGCGAGCGGCGGCGCCTGTACTTGCTGCGCACCCTCGTGCACCGGCCCAACGTCTTGCTGCTTGATGAGCCCACCAACGACCTGGATATACAGACCCTGACCGTGCTGGAGCAGTTCATGGACAACTTCCAGGGATCGCTCATCGTCGTCAGCCACGACCGCTATTTTCTGGATCGCTGCGTCGATTTCTTGGTGCACTTTGAAGACGGCGAGGTCAGCGGGCGCTATCCCGCGCCCTACAGCAGCTTCAAGCGACTGCGGACGGAGGCGGATAGACCGCAGACGAGCCAACCGCAGACCGCCGAGGAACAATACAAGACGATAGGCGCCGAGAACTCGTCGCAGCGCGGTCTGAGCTGGAAG
>JAICPS010000368.1 GCA_025929715.1 Anaerolineae bacterium
TAAGGCGTCTGAGCGCCTGGCGATCTCTTCAAGATTCTGCAAACCTCTCCGCGATTCAATCTTGGATATGATGAAAGCATCCGCGCCGGTCAGGTCGCGCAAAAACTGAACGTCGTCGCCGCCATTGGCGAACGACAACGCGAAATGCGTGAGTCCCATTTCGCGACCAAGATTTATGGCAGCATGGTCCTTTTCGGTGAGCGGCGGCATCACGATGTCGCGTTCCACCGTCACAGCCTTATTCTGGCCTACGATGCCCCCTCGCAGCACGCGCATTGAGACGCATTCTCGTTCCATGCCAATAACTTGAACAAGTACCGAATGAAAATCGATACTGATGAAGTCTCCTAGGGATAGGCGGCGCGCAATATCGAGCGGATAAAAGTTGAAATTGTTGTCGTCGGCCGGGACTCGCCTGAAGTGGACACGTACGGTTGTGTTCTCACGGAGGTTTATACGTCCGTCCAAAAATTCGCCCGTCCGAATCTGTGCACCCTCGGTATCCAGACATATTGGGACCTCTGTTGCTCCCCGAATCATGTCGATGATCCGCCGCAGGTTGAATAGCTTTGTGTGGGAAAGATTGATGCGGAACAGCGTTGCGCCGCTTTGCTCGAGACGGTGAATCGTTCGCGCGTCAAGCGATGCCGGCCCTAACGTACACAAGATTTCCAGCTCTGTTCGGCCTGCCTTCCATCCACCCACTGGCGCCAGATAGAGTGTTTGAAATTCGATCCTGGTCATGAATTTCCTTTCTCCGTGATATGCCTGTAATTCTGCTCATTGTTTCTCGCTTTGGCGCCATACAACTGCTCCGGCTCATCGCGCAGCCTCGCCCTTGCTTCGGCGATCTCGGCCGGAATCACATAGCTATGTCGCTCTAATTCACCTTCGATTTCCGGCAAAATTCGAGCAAGCTCTTGTGGCTTAAACCGGCGCCATTTCTCAAGCATATCCGTGCTGACCTTTTCGATTGCAAACGCTTTCATCTCGTCCGTCAACTCAATGCCACAGTGGTCTACGATGCGCTCCATATCGCCAATCGGATCCGCCACAAACGCTTCGTAACGCAGTCTCAACACCTCTCCTGGCACGAAGCAGTAAGCCAGATCCTGCTCGGCCTGTCTTGAGCATATCGCCCACTGCCTGGCGATCACTGTCAAAAGATCCTGCGTTTTCAAGTCGTGTGCCATGCCCTTGTAACGCGGGCCCCAAATTGCCTGGTACTTTCGCCGCATGACCTGCTTGTCGAAGTATTGCCTGACAAAACGGCCGGCATAGTAGTGCAACTGCCTGATAGGCGTAGACGCAAGCCGCCGGCGAATGCCCTTCATACTAAGCGTGCGCTGCCACTTCAGTTCGACAGAGCTGATGAAGGAAAACGGGTTCCTGACGATAAAGAGATAGGTTGCTTCAGGGAAAATCGAACGTACGTACCTGATTTTCAGGATATTTGCGGGCGTCTTTTCCACGATGACGCGATTTCCGTGCTGCCTTTGATACTTTAGAAACTGCCCGCGAATATGCTGTTTAACCTTGTCCGTGGCGTCAGCTTCGTCGAACTCGTCGTGCGCTCGGCCTGGATCAGCGTACAGCCAGAGCGTGCGCGGTTCATACCAACTCACGAGACTTGGATGCACACCCAAAACCTTCTGTACGATCGTGGTGCCCGATCGCGTGTTGCCCAAAATGATAATCGGTGGCTTAAGCTTGTACGGCAACTAACTGCCCCTTCGTTGTGATACCAAACCAACGGGATCGCGAACCCTACGGGGGAGGTATTGCGCCACGATAAGTCACCCCCTGAATCTCCGGCCAGTCCAATCCCTCGTAGGACGCTCCGGCCGTGAATATCAAACTGTTTACTGGCCGATAATGCTCCCACACCATGAACGGATCGAGGTTAGTTTCGGCGAGCGCCGACAGATCGTAGCCAGGATCAATTTCTAAACCCTGTGCTTCCCAACCCGTCCCTGAATTGGCTTGAAAGTCAGACAATGAGTCGTAGCCACCACCATCCCCAAAATTGGCAAAGAGCGGTAAACTTTCACCAAAATTTCGAAAGACCACATTACCATCATAGTGTGATCCGGACGATATCAGATCGTCACGATAAATGACCCCCTCGTCCAGCATGTAGAAAATGTTATTGAAAACGTACTTCTCAGGATTTCCTGTAACCGAGTCCGGTCCCGCGGGAGCCCATGGATGTCCAACATTTTGTCGCGTGACGATTGTGTTGTTATAAAGCTTCCACCAGGAGGCCTTGTTGCCATCGTCATGGTCCGGAAATGGGCTACCGATCGTCCATATTGGCCAGTTATCCTCTCGAACGTTTCCGGGACGGCCCCCTCGCTGGTAAGCTGAATTGTCTATTACGTTGTGGTGAATATAGACATCGCCGGGCGCTGCATCTGATCCCAGATTCGAAATTCCACTCATGACGTGCCAGAGCAGATTATGCGCGACCTCTACCTCGCTGATCCCCCTGGACAGATTGATCGAATCATCTCGAATGCGTGCAAAGACATTGTCGCTAATCCGAGCGTCAGTCGTACCGTCCTGTAGTGAAAGCCCGTCAAACGTGTCTCGAAAGTAGTTGTCGTGGACCAAAAAACCGGGAAGGGAACCGCTGATCGCCACAGACTGAAACTCGGGATACGCCTCAGCTACGTCCTCACCTCGGTTCTTCACATCTGTCCAGTAAATATAGTCAGGCACCCCATTATTAAATTCGCAGTTGTAGATTTCCCAGTCCCGAACATTGTCCCGTATCACCAGACCGCGGCTGCCATAGTTCAGCTGGGATCCACTCAATACGTTGTGGTCGCTACCGGCGCGCACATCGAAAATGTATTCCGCGTGAGAAAAAACCAGATCTCTGAAGTGCACATAACTTGCTCCGTCCAGCCGGAAAATGTAAGACGAGAAGAAAATAGCAATTCTATGATTGTTGGGATTGGTATCGATCGGCGTAGGAGCTAGCAGATTTCCGGAGGGATCACTCAGGTCGTTGGGGTTGTATTGCAGCCTAAGATAGAGGTGACCATCAGCCCGCAACTGTATGCCGGGGCCCATATAGAATTGCTCCAGACCGTTTAGGGGACCATAGTTTGTTGACTCCAGGTTTTCAGCTGATTCGTATTCCACTAATTGTACGTCATCATCCACCAGCCAGGCGCGCACGAAATCAGCCTCCTCTGGAAGGGCCCGCCGGCTCCGGTAAAGACCGATGTTACTATCGATTATTTCCCACTCAGAACCCCGCGTGGTCGTAAAATACGGTACCCCGCCGTCGATGACAGCGCGCTCGCCAGGGTATGACCGAATCGTTATAGGGGTCGATGCACTTCCAGATATGCCGATCTTGATTTCATGTTCATAATAGGTGCCGTCCCTTAAATAAAGAACGTCGCCCGCTGAGAGCATTTCTAGGGCATACCTCAGTGTTCGCCACGGTCGATTCAATTTGCCGTCGTTACGGTTACTCCCGTCTGGGGATACGTAATACTCCCCAGGCTCGTTTTGGCGCCCCTTCAGGAGGTCCCAGCCTAGTGCAACGAGAATGAAGAATAAGGACGCTAGCACAGCACCCCTTCTACGCCACATATTGCGGCTCTAGTGGCTGAATTATTCCTTGGGCGGAACCTGACGCACGATCATTACCCTGGCGAGCGACGATGATTACTTGTTCAACACCGTCGAGAATCACCAGCCTGTTCATCACGGCCGGCTCTTGCATTAACTTGTTGAAAGTCGTGACGGCGCGCCGGACGAAGCTGGCGACGTTCTCAGGTGAGGGGTTGGGAATACGCGTGTGCCCGCGGGCTATTATCCTTTCGATCAACGTTGATTCCGGCTGCTGCATGTACAAGATAACGTCTGGTAACGATAGCAGGCTGACAAAGGTAGGTATAACATCTAACTTTGGCTCGGTAGTTACATGGACAAAAAGGTTGTGCGCAACATGTAAGACACCTTCATCGAGTAAAATGATCTGCCGGCCCTCACTGCGCGCACGGACAATCTCGCTAATTCCCAGCTTCTTGAAAACATTTCTAAGCAAATTCATTCTCTCAAGCTGAGATATCGGTAACTGAAGAAGGATCTTAGTCGCGAAAACGTATAAACTGCGATTTTTGCGCCAGCTTACCGCGCTGGCAAACAGGCCACTAAGGTTAAACAGGAGCTTGCGAAGGAAGTGATTGTTGATCCATGCCAACCGCACCTGCGCTAGTACGAAATCCTCGGCCATGTAGACGTCCAGGCCCTGTTGGCGGCCGGCTTCCACCATATCCCTGGCCATTGTTGTCTTTCCGGCGCACGTACAGCCGATAAGCTCGATCTGCATCGAGTAGCCTATGTACCTCTAGCCTCGCCGGAGCCAAGAAGATATTGCGGGCTCTCACTCGATTCAGCTTTCATCGTCAGCCTTGGGATTCCCAACCGAAATCCGGAACTCACAAGGTTAAAGTACATTGCTTCCTGCAGGGCCAGGATCATCCACAATTGGCGGTTATGAAACACCTGGTGTGTAATTGAATAGACCAATGCCGCTGCCATCGCTGCCAGTAAAACGATGACCACAAGTTCAGCGTCGTCTTGACGATGTTTATCAGTTATCAGGAACAGGTTGATCGCCCTGATCACGGCCAGGAGCACAAACAGCCCCAAACCAAATATCCCAATCAGCCCACGCTCTACGGAGAAAGCCAGAAAGTCATTGTGAAGCTGTTTACCACCTCCATCCACTACCCGGAAATTTTCCGGGCCGATGCCCGTCAAGAATACATCTTCTTCGACTAAGACATTTATGCCACGCGCCCACAGGTCAAAGCGGCCTTCAGACGACCTATCTGCGCGTCCTACCAGTATCCTTGACAGGTGGAACTGATAGCGAGCGTTCTGACCGACGACAGCGACGAACAACGTACCGACGAGCACAGAGGCAATCGTGAGCCGCCCAAATAGTCTGGCTATGACAGTGACCCGTCCTTTTACAGCGAGTATCACGAGGGCCA
>JAICPS010000460.1 GCA_025929715.1 Anaerolineae bacterium
CGGTTGGCGTGGCCAAGTAATTCGTCGATCTTGTCCTCGACCATGATCACCGTCTCGTCCGTTTCCAGGACCTGTGTGATTGATTGGATTACGTATTCCGCGCCAAGCGGATCCAGCTGCGAGGTCGGATTATCTAATAGAAGAATAGATGGCTTGCTGATATAGACCGAGGAGAGGACCACGCGCTGCTTTTCGCCGCCGGACAAATCGTAAGTGATGCGCTCTTTGAAATCGTCCAGGTTGAAGAAATGCATCACCTCGTCCAGCCTCCGCGCCATTTCTTCGCGGGCGACGCCGCGATTTTCCAATCCCCAGACAATCTCGTCTTTCACCAGAAGGTTGAACAACTGCGAGTCCGGATCCTGCATCACCATGCCGGTGTGCACGCCAAATTTGGCCAGCGAGAGCGTGCGCGTCTCTTCGCCATACAGCAGAACTTCGCCCTCCAGATCGCCCTGAAAATGATGGGGAATGACGCCCGCCAACAAAGAAAGCAGGGTGGATTTTCCAGAGCCGGTGCGCGCCACGATGCCCAGGAACTCACCCTGGTGGATCTTCAGATTAACGTTCTTCAGCACCGGCTCGGGCGAGGACGGATAGGAGAAGGTGACGTTGCGCAGCTCCAGTGCGATTTTACCTTCCATCAGCCAGGGCTCCTTTTGCAATGTGAAACCATTGACAGCCATGTGGGGATCCCATCGCCGCCGGCCTCTGCTTCGCCTACAACGAATTTGTAATTCGTTTTGGCGAACGATTTACAAAATCGTTCTACGGTTTGCTACAAACCGCAAGGCCGGCGGCGACGGACCACCCTAGGCCAATAGGCCACGCGTCGTCAGCTGCTGTTTCGCCGCAAGACGCTGTAGGCAATGACGGCAATGACGGCCAGAATCACCGAAATGACGACGCCGCGCAGAATGTCCGGCATGCCGGCGCCAATGCCCAGGCCGGTCGGCAACGAACCCGCGCTGGCCATGTTGAGCAATATCGTTCCAATAACTATCAGCACGACGGCCGAAACAATGACGGCAACCCACGGAAATCCGCGATTTCCACCACCTGTGTCTGACATATTTCCCTCTCCTTATCTCTAAGATCTCAGCGTGCTCTGTGTGCTCTGCGGTAGCTTTCCCAACTGCTGGAACTTACTACTCCAACACGCCAGAGTTACGCACGGCGTTAAAGAAGTAATAACCCATGATCCCGCCCGGAATGAACATGATCCAGTTCCAGAAGGGGATCACAACATAGACCCAGGGCTCAGCCCCCGGCGCCACCACGAGCATCAGTATGCCGAACATAACAGCCGCGAAGAATTGCCCTATACCACAGGTAAGCACGAAGCGCTGTAGAGTTAATTCCTTGCCCGTGCGGATCCAGTGCCTGAACACAAACGTGTTGGGAATGGCCCAGGCCATGTTGAAGAAGAAGAACGACCAGGCCAGCGGATGCGTTGCCGTCAGCACGGCGATAATCGGATTGAAGTTGGAGATGATCAGCGCACCCGTGAGCCCGAAGAAGATGACCGCGACCGGATACCACAGGTTCAAGAACGTGTAGCCCAGCCAGTTCGCCAGCGGCACGCCCGTGATGGGCGCGATGGCGACGCCGGTCAGGTTGTCCAGGCGCTCGGTGATCTGCATGTTGATCGAAAAGCAGACTGCGAGCAGCACCGAACCGACAATCGATTTTGTGTCCAACGGCAGCAGCGGCCCTAATCTGATACGGCTTTCACCTAAAGCTAATTGTGCCATTTTTGAAATTCCTCCTTAAAAGAAGCCTCCAAAACAGTTCACCCTTCCTGCTCGATCAAGTTGTTCCTTCCCTTCACCTCCTCTCTGCCAGTTTATTGTCCTCTGCCAGAATCCTCACGTTTCAAAGAGACAGTTCCGCCCGCAGGCGGCGATGGGGATGCAGCGGCATCGTCGCCGTCAAGCCGCACGGCCGCGTCATGCGCCGCCTGGCTCTGCAAAGCTACTTGTTTCATCTTCAACGCCTGCAGCATCGACTTGAGCTCCGACAGCTCTTCGGTGTGCAGGCGTTCATACGAGGCAATACGCGCCTCGATCATCGTAAGCTTGCGAGTCAGTTCTTCAAAGGCATTCAGATCCATGAGCCTGTGACTCCGCTGCGACTATTATGAAGTTGGCGTGATGATTATCGGTACGAGGGAATGTCGAGTGCGGCTACGAAAACGTTTACTTGCAGTGTAAGGGAGGATAGTGCAAAGATCATGCACCGGGTAGGGTCAAAAAGTGACCCAGGTAGGGTCAGCCAGCCTCGCGTCGCGCCATTCTCTCCCGCGCCCGTTCGCGGCACTCGGCCATCACGTCATCCGGAATCAACCTCACCGCCAGCGCCACGCCCAGGGGCAAGAGGATTACGTCGTCAAGGTAACCCAGCACCGGGATGAAATCAGGGATCAGATCAATCGGGCTCAAGGCATAAGCCACCACGATCAACGTCCACGCCCGCGCATACCAAGATACCTGTGGGTGGCGGTAGGCCAGGTAGAGGGCATACATCTCGATTTGCAGGCGTTGTAGGCGTTCGCGCATGGGGAGTCGTTCCTATAAAGTAAGCTTACTTCCAGATTTCGTTGCAACACGCGAGATATACATTGAAATTGGCATCGACCTTTCCCTTTTCGAGAGACAAAACCAATGAGTTTTGAGAAGCAGCTGCGTGAAATAGAGAGAATTCAATTTCTAAAATTGCCAAAGCGAGTCATACCGCCTCATGGAGTCCCGGACGCGGAGGTTGAGATCGAGGCAGCTGATACGTATCAATTGCGATGTAGCCACCTCTTCTATCCGCCAGCAAGTGTAGAGGAACTGGCATCAACCGAAAGGCAGCTCAGCCGGAATTTACCTCAACAACTAGTAGAACTTCTGTCCTTTTCGAATGGGGCTGATTTGTTCCGAATTCACTACGCTTCCAGGCGGTTTGATGACTACTGGATTCCAAAGTATAAGATTCTGAGTACTTCAGAACTGACGTCTGTCAACCTGCAGCTTCTTGACACATTTCACTCATACATTGAAGGTGATGACGATTATAGTAACGATGCCAGTTTAGACTATATTGCATTTTGTGATGTTGGCGATGGAAACTTTCTTGCCCTTCTGATGGAAGGCGAGAACCACAGTCTCGTCTTTTATCTGGATCATGACTATGCTTACTATCCCTACCGAGACATAAAGAGTGAGGGGGCATACGGTCACATCGCTGATTCACTTAAACAGTGGTTCGATTTACTTATCCAGAGCAGCGGTAGAGCTGGGATAGGCGTTCACTTCTTTCATGTTTAACTCCGTCCTAGTTCGGCTTTTCAACCACCCCTATGTCAACCCCAACCGAATCGCCTCCGCCACCGCTTGAATGCGGTTCGTCACCTGCAATTTTCCGAACACATTCTCAATCTTGCGCTTCACCGTAGATTCGCTCCAATGCAGCGCTTCGGCGATTTCGCGGTTGGAGGCGCCTTCCGCCATCAGGGTGGTGGAAATTATCTGCTTCGCTACCTAAATGGATAAACTCGACGTTCACAGCCTACGATTAACCCCCACCGCGCGAACGGCTCGCCCCCCTGCCCGCAGGCGTCACCACCCTCGACGCCCCCGGCGCCCCGGCCGACCACGTCCACCTGTTCGTCCGCAACGGCGCCGATCTCCCCGCCGCCCTCCGGGCGCTCAAACCAGATGGTCTGCTCTGGATCGCCTACCCCAAGCGAAGTGCCGTGCCGGCGTCGAGACCGACCTCACCCGCGACGAGGGCTGGCGACCTGTCGAGCAGGCCAGCCTCCAGGGCGTCGCTCAGGTCTCCGTCGACGACGAGGTGCTAACCTGGCTCCGCCAGGCCTACAAAAACGCAGGCTGACCGAACCTAAACGATTCAGATGATGCTTTAACTCAACTTCACTGCTACCGCCACACCCAGAGGC
>JAICPS010000498.1 GCA_025929715.1 Anaerolineae bacterium
GACGTCTAGCGCCGAGATTGGCTCGTCGCAGACCACAAAAGCTGGATCGGACGCCAACGCGCGGGCCACGCCGATGCGCTGGCGCTGTCCGCCGGAGAATTCGTGCGGGAAGCGATTGACGTAGCGGCTGCTGAGCCCCACTAGCTCCAACAGCTCCTTCACGCGCTCCGCGCGTGCCTTCTCCCCTTTTGCCAGGCGGTGCACGCGCAGCGGTTCGCCCACGATCGCGTTCACCGTCCAGCGAGGGTTGAGTGAGGCGAATGGATCCTGAAAGATCATCTGCGCCTTGCGCCGGATCTGCAGCAGCTCCTTGCTGTCCGCGTCGACCACGCTGTGACCGGCGATTTCAATCGAGCCGCCAGTGGGCCGGTAAAGCCCCAACACCGTGCGCCCCGCTGTCGTCTTGCCGCAGCCACTTTCGCCCACCAGCCCCAGCGTCTCCCCTGGGAAAATATCGAAAGAGATGCCGTCGACGGCCTGCACCGCGCCCACTTTTCGCTGCACGATGAGTCCTCTGGTGATTGGAAAATGTTTCTTCAGATCGCACACACGAACAAGAGGTTCGGCGGCGATCATAGGTTTGCCGTTTTCTCCATTCTTCATCGGGCTTCCACTGTCTCCACGCTCTCCACGTTTAGCCAGCAGGCCGCCAGATGAATATTGTCGGTCATCGGGACGTCGCCATCTACTGTTATGAGTTGCGGCTGCTGGGATAGGCAGCGATCCATTACGTAATCACAGCGCGGCGCAAAGGGACAGCCGGGCGCTTCCACCAGCAGGCTGGGCGGCGCGCCGCCGATTGACTTCAGCCGGCCGTAGCGACGCTGATCCACTCGCGGCAGCGCTGCGAGCAGCGCCCGCGTGTAGGGGTGCTTCGGATTCTCATACAACGTATCTACGTCCGCCTCCTCCACGATCTGCCCGGCATACATTACCAGCACGCGATCGGCGAGGCTGGCGACAACACCCAGGTCGTGCGTGATCCAGATCAGCGCCATGCCCAGACGCTCGCGCACCTGCTGCACCAGGTCTACGATCTGGGCCTGTATGGTCACGTCCAGCGCCGTAGTCGGTTCGTCGGCGATAAGCACAGATGGATTGCAGGCGAGCATCATGGCGATCATCACGCGTTGTCGCATGCCCCCGGAAAATTGGTGCGGGTAGTTCGTGATGCGGTTAGCCGCGTCGGGGATGCCCACTATCTCCATCAGATCCAGCGCGCGCTTGCGCGCCTGGTGGGACTCCAGGCCCAGGTGCTGCTGCATGGCCTCCGTCATTTGCCGCTCAATGGACAGAACGGGGTTGAGCGAGGTCATTGGGTCCTGAAAGATCATGCCGATTTCGCGCCCGCGAATGCTTTCTAGCTCATCCTCCGGCATTTTCAGCAGGTCGCGACCGAGGTACAGCGCCTCGCCGCTGACGATTTCGCCCGGCGGTTGCGGAATCAAGCCCAGGATCGACATCATGCTCACCGATTTTCCGCTGCCGCTTTCGCCCACCACCGCCAGCACTTCCCCTTCGTTTAGATGATACGAAATGCCGTTGACGGCCCGCACGATGCCCTCGGGCGTGTTAAACCGCACGCGTAAATCTTTGACTTCAAGCAATCTGGACAATACGTTTTCCTCAGGTGACCGGCATAGGTGCCCGGCACTTACAAAGTGCCGGGCACCTGTAACAGCTACTCAGGCCGGCTGCGCGGATCCAGCGCGTCGCGCAAGCCGTCGCCGACAAAATTGATGCTCAGAACTGTAAACAAGATCAGCAGACCCGGAAAGATCCACAGCCACGGGGCGCTTTCCAGGTAGTCATATGCGCCGTCAAGCATGTTACCCCAGGTTGCAGTGGGCGGCTGCACGCCGAGCCCCAGGAAGCTGATATAGGCTTCTGCAAGAATCGCGTTGGCCACGCCTAGCGTCGCGGCGACGACGATGGGGGCCATACTATTGGGCAGCACGTGTCTAAAAATAATGTCGCGCGTCGGCGTGCCAATAGCGCGCGCCGCCAGCACAAAATCGTTCTCTTTCAACGACAGAAATTCAGCGCGGACAATGCGCGCCAGGTACATCCAGCTCGTGAGGGCGATGATAACAATGATGACGACGACGCTGCCGCTGAAAGGGCGACCAAAAATCTCGATATCGGGCAGCCGCCCGCCAAAGAACTTGGCCATAACGATTAAAATAAACAGTTGTGGGATGTTCAGCATGGCCTCCGTGAAGCGCATCAGCACGCTGTCCAGCTTGCCGCCGTAATAGCCCGCGAGCGCCCCGACCACAATGCCCAGCAGCGTCTCAAGGATGACCGCCGCTAGCCCGATGATCAGCGAAATCTGTCCGCCGTAAATCGTGCGCGCCAAAATATCGCGGCCCACGGTGTCCGTTCCAAAAGGATGCGCGGCCGACGGTCCCTCCAGGCGTAGGCCGGTGTCCGTGGCGGTCGCCTCGGCTTGCGAATAGACCACCGACCCGCCGAAAGAGTAGACAAAGAGCAGGACGAGCATCACCATCCCCGCCATGGCCATTTTGTGGCGCCGGAACCGCCGCCAAGTCATCTGCCGCAAAGTCAAGGGCGGCGCTTCCAGCTCCACGACCTGGGGTTTGGTGGCCGTTACGGGTGCGTTAATCGTGCTCATCCCTCAATCATACCTTATCCGCGGATCCAACCACGCATATACAATATCCGTCAATATCTGAAAAACAATCACCGCCGCTGAAATCAACATCAAGATGCCCATCACCACAGGCACGTCGGAGCGCGATACGTGATCCAGGAACAGGCGCCCCATTCCGGGCCAGGCGAAAATGCGCTCGGTAACCACCGCGCCACCAAGCAGCAATGGTAAATCAAGCCCTACGACGGTCACGATGGGCAGCGCCGCGTTCTTCAAGGCGTGCACCGAGATGATATACGCCTTGCGCAATCCCTTGGCCTTTGCCGTGCGGATGTAATCTTCGTTGAGCACTTCCAGCATCGTGCTGCGGATGTAGCGACTGTAGGCCGCCGTGCTGATGATGGCGATGCTCATGACGGGCAACACCATGTGCAGCAGAATCTGTCCTGTCGTCTTGCCCACCTGCGGATCAAACATGCCCACCGTCGGGAGATGTGGCAGCCCCCAACGATTGAAGTTCACCGAAAAGATGTACATCGACATCAGGGCAATAAAGAAGATGGGCATCGAATAGCCAACAAAGGTCAGGGTGGTGATGATGTGGTCAGAAAGGGTGTACTGCCGCAATGCCGAGAAGATGCCAATCGCCAGGGCGAAGATGACAATCACCACCTCCGCCGCCACCATCAACATCAGCGTGTTAGGAATGCGCTCCCAGATCACCTCCAGCGCCGGCTTGCCGCGGTTCACCAGCGACATGCCAAAGTCGCCGCGCACGATGCCTTTGCGCGTTCCGGGGTTCTCCGGCACGCCGTCGCCGTCCACGTCAAACGTCGTCCAGTCGTTGCCCACCAGCCAGTAGACGTACTGCATGTACATCGGCTGGTCCAGGCCAAGCTGGCGCGTCAATCGTTCGCGATCCGCCGGGCGCGTCGCGCGGCGACCACCCATCGTCGCCAGCGGGTCGCCCATATTCTGC
>JAICPS010000065.1 GCA_025929715.1 Anaerolineae bacterium
CTTGGCCTATTCATCTCCCTCTACCCCTGGCCCCTCCTAAACCTCGTCTCCCGCCTGAACGAACTGTTCTAGACGCGCTGGTGACCGGCACTTTGGAAGTTCCGGTCACCTAACACATACATGCTATTCTTTCGTCGCGCAGATGACGACGTGCCGAGCGTATCTCCGCGACTGGGGCAGGCGCCGGAAGAGCGCGTCGTCCAGGCGCTCCAGCTGCTCGCGGATGGGCGACGTGCGAGAGAGGCGTAATGGCTTGGCGAGCATGCTGAAAAGTTGAAAGGTGCGGTGCGTGCAGGTTGAAAAGTACTGGCCGAAGCCCTCGACGTCGCTCATGCGCAAAGGGTGATCTGTACCCTTCTCGGGATGCTTTTTGCGGTACGGCATGTGATCACGTGCAAACTCTAGCAGGCGGTTTTCCCCCAGCGGATCCTGGAACCCGGCGCGCCCGCCATGCCGCAATACCCGCGCCAGCTCAGGTCCCGCGCGCCACAATTGCAGGTGATGCAACGCCGCGTTGCCGTAGATGCGATCAAAGGTACCGGAAGCGAATGGCAGATACTCGCCGGGCGCTACCATCGCCAGAACGCGATCGCCAACGCCCTTGTATTCGGCGAACCGTTGCACGGTGGCTACCGTTTGTGGCGCGACGTCTAGCGCAAATACGGTAGCCCCTGCGAGCGCAAATATGACCGGAGACATGGCGTATCCACAGGCTACGTCCAGCATCACCTTGCCTTCCAGGGGGCCGAGAAATTCGAGCAGATAGCGCCGCGCGGGCATGGTGCGTGCAAAACGCTCGAAGTCGGTGTCCTTGCTCTTGAACCACTCAAAGTCGAGCTGCTGCGTGCGACGGTCCGTAATCTGCGCTTCCAGCGCAATGCGAGTAGACAGGTCCAGTTTGCGGGCTTTTTCCTTTGAGAGCAAGCGATTAGAAGAAAACATGAACTGGCTCGGTTTTACGTTACTTTCTGCTTTCGCCTTTCGACTTTAGTACCAGTATAACACAGAATTTCGGACGATCGCGCACAAATTCGTAATGTAACGGCGTTCAACTTGCAGAAACGCCACCGCGTCCGTATCATCACTGGGCTTTATGGGGGATTGGAGACCGAATAAATAGGGGAGAAAATGGAATTGAGGACAGGATGAACAGCTCAGCGAGCTTGAAGCAACAGTTATTGGAAAAGATTGAAACGCGCCAGGCGCGTATTGGCATCGTTGGCATGGGCTACGTGGGCTTGCCGCTCGCCGTGGCCTTTGCCCAGGCGGGTTTTGAGGTCGTGGGGGTCGACGTCGACCAGGAGAAAGTCGAAGCGCTAAATTGCGGCGCCAGTTACGTCGAAGACGTCGGCGATGACGTTCTACAAGAACTCGTGCGAACAGGGTTGCTTCGCGGCAGCACTGATTATGCCGTTCTCTCGGCCGTCGATGCTATCTCTATCTGCGTGCCCACGCCGCTGCGCAAGTCCAAAGATCCCGACATCTCCTACATCATCGACGCCGCGGACTGCATTTCGCGCTACGCCGGGCGCGGCAAGCTGATAGTTCTGGAAAGCACCACCTATCCCGGCACGACAGAAGAAGTCATTCTGCCGCGGCTCACCAGCAACGGCGACGTGGTCGGCGAGAACTTTTTTCTGGCGTTCTCTCCCGAACGCATCGATCCCGGTCGCACCGATTACACCGTCTATACCACGCCCAAGGTTATCGGCGGTATGACGCCCGCCTGCCTGGAAACGGCATTGGCCCTTTATGGCGCCATTGTACGGCAGCCCGTGCCCGTGTCCAGCCCGGCCGCGGCCGAGATGGTCAAGCTGCTTGAAAATACGTTCCGCGCCGTCAACATCGGTCTGGTCAACGAAGTCGCCCTGATGTGTGACCGCCTGGGGCTGAACGTGTGGGAAATCGTCGAGGCCGCAGCCACCAAGCCCTACGGATTTATGCCCTTTTATCCCGGCCCAGGCCTTGGTGGGCATTGCATTCCGGTCGATCCTCACTATCTGAGCTGGAAGCTGCGCACGCTGAACTACACCGCCCGTTTCATCGAGTTGGCCGACGACGTCAATCGCCACATGCCCGATTTTGTCGTCAGTAAGATCGCCGAAGCGCTGAACGACGACCGCAAGGCGATCAACGGGAGTAACATTCTGGTGTTGGGTGTCGCCTATAAACCAAACGTAGGCGACATACGCGAAAGCCCGGCGCTGGACATCATTCTCTTGCTTCGCGATAGAGGCGCCGACGTTTCCTACCACGACCCGCTGGTGCCCGATCTCACTCACGAAGGGATTCCACTGCAAAATGTGTCGCTCACCGAAGAGCGTCTGGCTCGGGCCGACTGCGTCGTCGTCGTCACACATCATGAAACTTTTGACTGGCGGGTGGTGGTCGACCACGCGCGGCTCGTCGTGGACACGCGCAACGCGCTGAAGAATTACCAGGGCGCCGCCCGCATCGAGCGTATCTAGCTTCAATATCCAGGAGCCGCTTCCCACCATTTGCCCATCTCATCCCGTTGCCCTCACTGGTATAATGACAGGGTAACATAAAGCAGGCGTAATGCGGGTGGCATACGGCCGCCCGCTAACGCAATGATTCGCTGCACATTGAAACAACGTATCACTCGCATTCCCGTTTGGCTGTTTATTAGCATATTCGCCGCGCTCTTCTTGGCTCTGCGCGGTCTGCCGCTGCTGCAGCTCAACCTGGCGCAGCTCGGCGTCGAAAAAGCGCTGCTGGCCGGCTCCAGGCTGTCCGCCGCCCAACCTTTTCCGGCCCGCGCCGACCTCTACCCCGGACAGCCCGCGATGTACGATCTGCGCGGCAGGCTGGTAGCTGGAGACGTCGACAAGGCCGCCACCACGGCCCAACGCCTGCCCGATACAGGCCTAACCAGGCGCCTGGCCCTCACGATGGTTGCCGAGGCTTATTGGGCCGCGGGCGAAGCGCAGCATGCAGTGAGCTACTGGCAGGAAGCGCGCGCCAATTTGCAGCTCCACGGAACGGCCCTGGCGGCGTTTGAAGCGGGGGACGACGAGCTGGCTATGCTGGCCTGGGAGGCCGCCGTCGAAAATTGGAGCGACAACGACATTCCGAATTGGCCCGAACAAAGAGCGGCCCAGGCCGCTTACAGCCGCCTGGCCCTGATTTACGCGCGCAGAGGCAACCTGGACGAGAGCATCGCGGCATACGTTGACCTTCTCGAACTGGCGCCAGAAAATCCGCGCATTTACGGCCGTATCGGCGACTTATATCGCCGGCAGGGGGAGTACGCCGCGGCGCAACAATGGCTCGACCGCGGGTTTCAAGTCGAACCCAATAGTGATTGGCTGTACTATTATCAGGGCCGGCTGTTTCTTAGTCAGAATGACAATGCGCGGGCCGCTGAGAGCTTTCGAATCGCTTTACGCTTTAGCAACCAGGACGCCTTCCGCGAGACGATTCGGGAGGCGCTACGGACGTTAGAAGCAGATGACTAAGACCCAATTTCGCCAGATTAGTACTGTCGGTGATGTCGCCATCACCTACGGGACACAGCTGTTGTTGGTGCTTGTGAAATTCGGTACCGGCGTTCTCACCGCCCGTCTATTGGGCGCAACGGGTAAAGGCGTCTACGTTCTGGCATTTTATATTCCCGGTATTCTGTCTACCCTGGGAAACCTCGCTATAGGCCAATCGCTGATCTACCGTCTCCGCCGGCAGGAACTGTCCCCGCAGCAGATGTTCGCTGCCGTTCTCATACCCGTAGTGCTGATTTCCGCCCTCATCATTGGCGCCTACTGGCTATTGTTGCCTCTCCTGCAAGCAACCACCCTACGAGATGTCGATCCCGATCTTGCCACGCTTACCATTCTCGTTGTTCCCGTCATGCTCCTCAGCAACTACGTCTCTAACGTTTTCCGCGGGCTTGGCCGAATATTAATATACAATTTGTTTAACATAACGAAATATGGCCTCGTTCTCATTGGGTTGGTTACCGGTTTTATTTTTCTGGGCACATCCGCTCAGGATGCCACCTATGCGACTCTCGCGGCGTATGCGGCTATCTCCCTCATCCTACTGGCCGCCCTCTTTGCCGCATCATACCCGCTTGCGTCGTCCCTTCCCGCTCGCGAGTTGATTAACACGACAAAACTCGGCCTGAAATATCATACCGTACAGGTCTTGTCCTTCATGGAGTACCGCTTCGACGTGCTGGTGCTGGCGACATTGTTGCCGCCCGACCAGGTTGGCATTTATTCTGTCGCCGTGACCATCGCCCAACTACCGTGGCTCATTTCTCACTCGCTGGGCACCGTCCTATTTCCTAAAGTCATCTCGCTGTCCCCAGAAAGCGCCGCGCAATTTACCGGGACAGTCATTCGCAACAGCGTCGCCCTGCACTTGCTGGCTGTGCTGGGGCTCGCTCTGTTCGGTTACCCAATTATTAGCCTCGCTTATGGGGCTGAATTTCAGACCTCCTATTTTGTCTTTCTTCTGCTTGGTCCGGGTATTGTCGTCAACGCATTATTCCGCGTAACGTCCAGCTACTTTTCGGGCATCGGCCAACCTTTAACGACCGCTCGCGTTTCATTGGGAACCTTGATCGCCAACATCCTGCTGAACGTCCTGCTTATACCCTCGATGGGAATTTTCGGAGCGGCGCTCGCCTCGCTAATCACCTACTCCGCCAGTGGCATTGTCATGTTTGTGATATTCATTCACCACACAGGTTTACCATGGCAGCGCACGCTGCTGGTGCAGAAAAGCGACTGGCGCCGCTACAAGAAGCTGGCAACTGGACTGCTGGCCGTAGGTTTGCGTGGTGCGACTGTTTGAGAGAAATAGTTAATGAGTGTCCAGCAACGCCTGGCGCAGAGTTATGAGAACTACTATCGCACAACGTTGGGGCTGCCCGACTGGCAGGCGCGAGTCCAAAAAAGGTTACGCCTGGTTGACGAAGCGCATAACGTTCGACGCATGCTTTCCCTTGCCGGCGATCTTTCAGCAAAGTCAGTATTAGATTTGGGCTGTGGCTGGGGAGGGGCGCTTCTGATCCTTAAACGGCGTTGCCCTACACTAAGAGTGTGGGGCATGGAGCCAGACGACGAACGAATCGGGTTGGCCCGTATGCAGTTGCAAGAGGCAGGAATTATGGACGTTTCATTGTTTTCTGGTGAAGGCGAGAGGCTCCCGCTTCCCGACGAAAGCGTAGACGTTATTTACAGTCATCAGGTTCTCGAACACGTTCATTGCCGCCCTGCTGTCGTTGCGGAAATGCGGCGCGTGCTGAGGCCCGGCGGCCTCTGTCACCTGATGCTGCCGAATTACCTGGCCTTCACCGAACCACATTACAAGATCGCGTGGATCCCTTATCTTCCCCGACCGATAGCGCGCCTTTACCTCAGATTACGAGGCAGACCGCCTGGATTCGTCGACTATTTTAAGTACACAACGCCACTGAACGTCAAGCCACTCTTTGATTCCCAATATTGGGAATGCACCGATCTTACTCTACTAGAGCTACGACAAAAGGCCGCAACATCCGATATGCAGGCGACGCGCCGCAAGATTTTCAACGCTCTGCCTAGGACCGGGCAGCAGCTACTTTTCCATGTATACAGACTGTCGCGTATCACGCGGCAAGAATACTTGCTTGAAAAGCGGCGCGCCTCACAGGTTGTCACAAATGATGGTCCGGAATGAACGACGCCGGGCGTTGTTGAACGCGAATACGGAACGCAACCGGCCCGTGGGCAGCGACTTCCATTGGCGGACCTATCGCATGCATCGCTTCTTCCCGGTAACGCCATCAGCCTCAAGCGTGCTGCTCTTCGGCTGTGGCGATGGTCAGGAGGCTCAGCATCTCCAGGAACGAGGCTACAACACGACCGCCATCGACATTCGCCGCAGCGAGGCCATCGACGTTCTCTGTGACGGGCACCGGCTGCCCTTCCGGGATGAGGTTTTTGACGCTGTGTTGTCGATGCAGGTATTAGAACACCTGCACACACCCTGGCAGGCCGTCGCCGAGATATCGCGTGTGCTTAAACCGGGCGGCCAGTTTGCCGGTTCGGTGGCGTTCATGAAACTGTACCACCATTCTTACTTCCACATGACGCATGAAGGCGTGATCAGCCTTTTCAGCCAAGCTGGGCTGCAACTAACGGCGTTGAACGCCGCCCAGAGCTTCCTCTATGCGACGGTCGGCGCGTATCTCCCCCTCGGACCGCGCGAATTGCGGCGCCGTTTCTTCAGGTCAGTTGACCATGGCCTACACAATGTGCGCGTCTGGCTGTGGGCCCGTAAGTCTCGCCTGGATCCAGATCAACCAACCGACCGCTTCAATGCGGGTTTGCCCCTCAGCTTCCGCCAGTTCGACCTTCTGCGGGCGGCGCCTGCAATTGTGTTCCAGGCCAGGAAAAGTTCGAAGCGTGAGTAAAAAACGTATTCTGTTCGTGAGTTACACGGCCGAGATGGTTGGTCCGTCGTTCAGCCTGTTGCAACTCCTGGAAATATTAAAGGAGCAGTACGCGGTTAGCGTTATGCTGCCTCAGAACGGCCCGTTCGTCGAATTTCTGCGCATTGCGGAGATTGACACGGTGATCGAAGACCGGCACAACTTACATGCTCGTTCAATTCCCAACCTTTGGCGACACATTAGGCAGCACAACGTAGACCTTGTTTTCGGCAACACACACAGCCGCTGCTGTCGCAACGCGTTGATTGCCGCCAGATTAGCCTCGCGACCGTTCATCTGGCACATACGTAGTAACGTAGACTCGAGACCGGTCCACCGCCTTCACGCGGTCCAATTCATACCTTTCGCCAATGCCATCATCGCCGTCTCCGAATCTTCCGCCGCCTCCATTCGACCTTATACTGATCAGAACAAAATATGTATCGTAAATAATGGTATCCCCGTTGACCAATTTGGCGCAGTTAACGGTGGCGCCCGTGAGGCGCTACGCCGCCAGTTACAGTTGGATCCAGATCAATTTGTGATTATTACAGTTGGAAACGTCGACAAGCGAAAAGCACACGAATATTTGATAAGTGCGATGTCCCGACTCGTTCATATCGTGCCCCGGGCCGTTCTTCTTATCACTGGCAGACTGGACCGTGATCCCGCCCATGCTTCATTTATCCGTGATCAGATTCAAGAACGGAGTTTACAAGCCCACATAAAGTTGCTAGGTTTTCGGAACGATCTCGCCGATCTTCTTTCTGTCGCAGACGTTTACGCCCACACGGCGCTTATGGAAGGACACTGCCGCGCAGTTCTTGAAGCAATGGGCGCTGAATTACCTGTCGTGGCGTTCGACACCGGCGGCGTCCGTGAATCAATCCGGTCGGGCAAGAGCGGTTACCTTGTTCCACAAAAGGACGTAATCGCGCTGTCCGAGAAGATCGGACGCCTCGCCCGTACACCGGCCTTGATACGCGAAATGGGTAGCGCCGGTCGTACCCTTGTTGAGGAGCACTTTTCCGATCGGCGCATGGCATCTGAAATTGGCGCGATTATCGAATCCACGCTTAACAAATGACAGCCGTAAACGTACTATTGATCTCTAACCGCTATTATCCACGCCTCGCAGGTGCGGCGATACGATTTCATCGTTATGCCGAAGGACTTCGCCGGCGTGATGTTCACCTTCACGTGGCCACCAAAGAAATTCACGGGCTTCCCGTTCATACCATTTACGACAATGTACCGATTGATCGGATACTGCCCGCAGGCAACGACTCTACGCTTGATGCCGTTAGATTTCATCAGAAAGTTCACCGCTACCTAAACATGGTCGATGCCAGGCCCGACATAATAATGACATTGAACACGTCGCTGCGCACGAGCTTGCTGTGGTATTCTCTACGACGCGCTGGTTATGAAACGGTTTATGTGCACACGCTATTCTCCGGCTTATCTGCAAATCCATTGTGGAAAACCGTGCAGAAGTGGAACCGTCGTGTTGTCAGGGAACAGTTCAGTGCGATCGTGACCAGTAGCGAGGTCATGCTGAATAACTTACGCAGCATGGGCATCACTCGGCCACGCCTGGAGGTCATAGCAAATGGCGTAGATCTCCAACGATTCCGCCCAGCTTCAGGCGTGGTCGAAAAAAAGCAATTGCGAGCCAAACTCAAATTACCCATCGACTGCGTTCTCATTCTTTTCGTAGGTTACCTCGTGCCAAGAAAGGGCATTGACACGCTGGCAAGAGCCTGGTCTGAATTACACCATGCAAACCCACAGACTCATCTCATATTGGTTGGTCCGCGCCATAATGAACAACAACCGCAAATGTCTCAATTCTATGGCGAAATAGATCGGGAATTCCAATCCGTTGCGGGCAGCGTCACATTTGCGGGCAAGCGATTAAACGTCGAAGAATATCTGCGTGCGGCCGATATCTTCGTGTTTCCTTCGAGGAAGGAAGGTATGCCAAATGTCGTTTCAGAGGCGATGGCGACTCGAATTCCGGTCGTCATGACTCCTTTTCTCGGACTACCCGCCGATTTTGGATCGGCGAATACGCATTATCTACTCACGGAGCCGACGCCCGAGAGCCTCGTGGAAACTTTGCAGGAATTAATTTGCGATCCGCACAAGCGTGATCTGATTGCCGAGGGCGGTTTCAAACTGGTAACCAATACGTTGAACGTGGAGCAGAGTCTTGACCGTTTCGCCGCCCTCTTTCAACAGCTAAAAAAAGGTTGAAGCGACTGGTGCAATCAACAGAAACATTAATCATCGGCGCCGGCCCTAGTGGGCTCGCTCTCGCCTATGGTCTGAATCATGATTACCTGCTATTGGAAGCTGAAAATAGTGTCGGCGGTCTCTGCCGCTCTATCCACAGCCACGGGGCGATCTTTGATATCGGGGGACATTCTTTCCACACGCCGCACCGCGACGTCTATGAGCTGGTTCAAACGGTGCTCGACGGCAAGCTGTATGAACAAACTCGCGACGCACGCGTCTATACCCACGGCGTGCTTATTCCGTACCCGTTCCAGAAGTTTTACGATCTCATTCCCGATCCCGACGTCGTGCGCGAGTGTGAGGAGGGACTGACCCAGACCCTTGCTAGCGGTGGGGCAGCCAATTTCGAGGAATATATCGTCCGCAAGTTCGGCTCGGGCATCGCACGTCACTTCATGTTGCCCTACAACCGCAAGTTGTGGGCCCGCGATATCAGCACCATCTCCTGCGAATGGATCTCAGAACGGGTTGCTGCACCTAAGGGGACACTTGAGGCCTTTGACACGTCCGGCGGCGAGCGTCGTCCCCTGCAGCACGGCACTTCGGTTGCCTACCCGTCGCAGGGTGGCTACGAAGAGATCTTCCGTGCAATCGCCGCGCGCCTGCGTAACGTCGCCCTGAGGCAGCGTGTGACCGCGATTGACGCCGAACACCGTACGGCAACCACGAGCGACGGCAACGTTTATCACTGGCGGCGACTCGTATCGACAATGCCCCTGCCTATCCTGCTGTGCTGTCTACAAGACACACCGCACGAGTTGATCACGCTTGCCGGCGAATTAGAGTATATGTCTCTGCGTGTCGAGTTACTCGTCGCCAACAGCCCCCTTCTGCACGCGCCGCAGCGCATCTACGTGGCGGATCCTGCAGTTCCGCCGCACAAGATCGCTTTCAACCATCACTCGTCGGATTCGCTGCGCGCCCGCCCCCACCACGGCATCATGGCTGAGGTCTCCTGCTCTCCGATGAAAACGGTTGATCAGGAAGCGATTGCGCCGCTTACTGCAAATTTTTTGACGCGGGCCGGAATTTTGGACAGTCCGCAGGATATCATCTGGAGCGGGCACATCATCGTCAAGCACGCCTACCCCGTTTACACGCATCGCCGCCCGCAAATTATCGCGGAGATAAAGGAATATCTGCAGCAGCGCGACATTTATACCATTGGTCGATTTGGTGAATGGGAATATATTAACGCGGATAAGTGCATGCATAAAGGGTTGGCCCTGAGTCATGCGCTGAATAAAATCGCCGCCGTTAGCCATTCGCCCGGCTGGCTCGACGACCGGCGCCCTGCCCCATAAAATGATTAACTCGGCACTCGACAACATTAACCCGAGGAACCGCCTTCTACTCGGCGTTCTTACCGCCTCGTTGGCCATCCTCGTGGGAACGGCCACGGTTCAGCTGGGCATGACGTTCCTGTACGTTTTGGCAATCCTGGTCGCAGCCGGCGTCATATTTGCATTTCCCCGTGTCGGGCTTTACATGCTCATTGCGACGATTCCTTTCGAAGCGTTCATTTTAATTGGTGACGTCTCTCTATCACGAATCATAGGCATAGTGACGTTTTTAGCCTGGGGAATCCACAAGCTTGCGCGCCGCGACTCCTTGGTAGCGCTCTTCAGGGGCCGGCTTACACCTTTCTTGTTGCTATATTTCCTACTGGCACTGGCGTCGACACTGTGGGCGCGATATCAATCAGAGATGTTCACCAGTCTTGGTACGCTCGCCCAGTTAATTGCCTTCTATCTGTTGGTCGTCGATCAGATAGACTCCTGGCAGGCTCTACGCCGCACTTGTTTCGTTCTATTGCCTACCGTACTGGCGGCAACTGTCGTCGGCTTGTACCAGTTCTATGTTTTGCATTTCCCACGCGCTGGTGAGGATGTGATCGGATCCGAAAATGAATACGCAGCATTGATCGTGCTAACCATTCCACTGCTAATCCACTTTATCTCCAACAACAGCACTCCGCGCGCAATCCGACTTTTGGCGACGTTGATGGCGCCCGTTGCACTTCTCGGTATCGGGGCATCTTTTTCACGAACAGCATATATAACTCTCCCTATCGTCGTGCTCTTGCAGCTTCATTCCAGCACACGTAGTAAGCGGTCAGTGCTGGCACTGGTAGTCATGCTGGCCGCGGGTCTGATTGCTTACCGGTTTCTGCCATGGGATGCGGTGGTTATTCGCTCAAGCACCATCATAGACGCGGCTGGCGTCTACGAGAGCGGGCCGCCAACATCCGATGCGCTTAGTGAAAGGGATTTCATCTGGCGCGTTGCCTTAACTATCTTTCTATTGAACCCGGTGCTTGGCGTCGGCTATTACAATTTCGGAAGATATTACACCTATCAGTACCAGTACCTGGTGCCCGGCGCGTCCGCAATTGCGACCGTCCCACGATCCCCTCACAGTCTCTATCTTGGCGTGCTTGCCGACCTGGGACTTGTTGGATTCATCCTCCTGTTAACCATACTGGGCCAGGTCTTTTCAATGTGGCGCGACGCCCGTAAGGCGCTGGAATCGAATCGCGAGCTTCACGCCTTCGCGGCGACACTCCGAAACTGCTTGATTGCTTACCTGATTTACAGCTTCGCGGCTTTCACCGAAGGGTCTAAGCTTCTGTGGCTGCTGTTTGCTCTAACACAGGTGGTGTATAACCTGGCTCTTGTCGCCAGCAAGGCCGAGTCACAACATAAGTCGCTGCGCAAGGTGACTCACAAGGTGACTCGCAAGGCGACGCGCGAGGCGACATACGCCAATGGCTAGTGCTCCTCTCTTCATACTGGGCGCTCATCGTTCAGGCACCACGTGGCTGGCCAATGCCCTTTGTAACCACCCACAGATCTTTGGCATACAGGCGCCCGAATACGGCGGTATCGTCGAATCGTGGTATTTCAGCCACCTTGACGGCCGGTTCGGCCGGCTTGAACAGCGGGAGCGTTATCTGACCTTCCTGGACACCTTTCGGCGAACTCCCTTTTTTCGGGCGAGCGGCGTGCCGCTAGCTCAGCTCAAAGATCTTGCTCCCACCGGTTACAATGACTTTTACCTGAACTTTATGCGCGCCGGACTTGCTGCGCGGCGCACCGGCGCACGTTTTCTGCTGGAAAAAACGCCCGTCCACACGCTCTACGCCGCAACTCTGGCACGGGCATTTCCAGACAGCTTTTTCGTCACGATCACAAGAGCACCCGCCGATGTTGTCGCATCGGCGCTTAAGCTTCGCGCCAATAAAGGCCAGTTGCTAATGCCGGAAGCTAGTCTAAGGTCTATAGCCGCGCTGGTGTTTCACCGGCGCCGCTACCAGGCGTATATAGATCGGTTCAGCCGCCTTTATCCCAACCGTTTCCTGAACTTGGAATATGAATCGCTGCGTGCGGATCCACAGGGGGAATTTCGCCGCTGCCTGAACTTTATCGATCTCCCCTGGGACGATCGCGTCCTACAGTCTACCTATCGACCTAACTCCAGCTTCCAAAACGCCTCTACCGAAAATCGCCAGGCGAGCGAGACGCTGTCCAGGAGACAACTGCAATGGGTTGCCTTCAGCGCGACAATAGCCCGGCGCGTTCCGTACCAGATTTTTAACTTATGGGAGACCCTCCGCCCGCCGCGTAATCAAGAGCCGATCCCCTTTCTTTTACCGGAACCTGCGCCTGAGCCATTCTCGTCTTCACCGGCTACATGACCATCGAACGCCCCATCTTTATCGTCGGCGCGGGTCGCAGCGGTTCTACCGTACTACACCAAATTTTGGCGGAGCATCCGCAAGTGGTATGGCTTTCCGGCGTGACGAGCCGGTGGCCTGGTCATCCTGTCCGTAATCGCATCTTTATGCAGGCGCTGGATATTCCGGTCGTCGGCGCAGTGCTGCGGCAGCTGGCAACGCCCGGTGAATCATATCCGTTTTGGGACCTGCACTACCGCGGCTTCAGCCGGCCTTTTCGTGATCTCATCGCCGGGGACCTTATGCCGGCAACGAGTCGTTCCGTCCGCGAAGCCTTCGAGAAAATGACCACGCACCGGCGGGATCGGCTGTTACTAAAGATTACGGGCTGGCCTCGCCTAGCTTTTCTAAACGCAATCTTTCCCGACGCTCGATTCATACATTTGGTCCGTGACGGTCGCGCTGTGGCCGCATCGCTGCTTAACGTTCCCTTTTGGAGTGGCTGGCAGGGGCCGGAAAAGTGGCGGTGGGGGTCGTTGAGCGCTGAGATGCAGGCACAATGGGCGGGGCACGACTATTCCTTCATCATATTGGCAGCGTTGCAATGGAAGATCCTCATGGACGCCATGGAATGTGCGCGCGCGTCCATACCTGCCGGCAGCTTTCTACAGGTCCATTACGAGGCGCTGTGCAGCGCGCCTCGCCAGACGCTAGAAGAAATCTCTGACTTCGCTCGCCTTCCCTGGAGCAGGCGATTGGACAAAGCAATACGGGCTCATGCGCTAAAAAGTCGTAATGAAAAATGGCGCAGCCAGTTTACTGGCGAGCAGCAAGCCGCCCTCGCCGAGGTGCTGGCGGAACCTCTATCGCGTTACGGCTATCGATTGTGACACGTGTCTGGATGATAATCTCCAGCTTTTATCCGCACCTCGGCGGCGCCGAGCAGCAGGCGCAGCGCGTCTCCGCGGGGCTCATTGCCGATGGTTGGCGCGTAGAGATCGTGACCCGGCAGCATGGGCCTCACTTCACCCAACCGCCCCCAAAGTTTGAAGTGATCGCTGGGGCGCCGGTGCACCGCATACCTTCTCCCGGACCTGGCAAGATCGGCTCCCTGCTCTTTTTCCTGGGAAGCCTCTGGTTCGTGCTCCGCGAGTCGCGCCGTCGTGGCCCGTACATCTTCCATGCACATGCTCTCGGCGCGCCGGCTTTCGTCGCCCTTGTCGCCGGGCTTGTTAGAGGTGGGCCAACCATCATAAAACTCCGCGGCGGGGCGGCAGCGTTCGAAGATCTGCACCGCTCGTTCCTTGCGCGGCTACAGTTCCGTCTCATCCGCCCGGCAGCTGATAGTTTTCTGGTGGTGAGCAAAGAGATGTCCGATTTGCTACAAAAAGAGGGCGTAGCTCCCCACCGCATCGCGCATATCGTTAATGGCGTCGATATCATCGCATTCCAACCAGCAACCCCCACCGAAAAACAAACCCGCCGCCAACAGCTAAACCTCCCCACCAACCGCCATATCGTCCTCTACGTCGGCCGCCTTGAGAACATCAAAGGCGTTGACATTCTGCTGCAGGCCTGGTCACAACTGCCCCAGCCCGCGCAGCGCGACGCCCTGTTGGTCATCGTCGGCGACGGCTCGCAGCGGCCCGCGCTAGAGGCGTTCGCTGCCGGTCATATCGCGCCCGAGACCATTCATTTCGCCGGTCGCCAGCACGACGTCTTGCCCTACCTCCA
>JAICPS010000335.1 GCA_025929715.1 Anaerolineae bacterium
ATACCGTAAGCACCCATTTGCAGTGCCAGGCTCTTCGTCAGGCCGCTAACGCCTTCCTTACTGGCCATATAAGCAGCGCCGGCCGCCAATGTGTCCCATCCGGCCATAGACGAGGCCATCGTCACAATGGCGCCGCGGCTGGCAATCAAGGCTGGCAGGGCATGTTTGCAGGTCAGAAAGACGCCTCGCAAATTGACACGAATGACTTCATCCCAGGTAGCCACCGGCATCTCCTGGACGGTATCTTCGTGCGTGATACCGGCGTTTGCGAATAGCACGTCCAGTCGCTCAAATTCAGTTACCGTTCCGGCAAGCATGCGCCGGCTGGCGGCTTCGTCAGCCACATCGGCGATGATGGCCAGCGCAGAGCGGCCTAGTTGGCGAACTTCGGCGACTACCGCTTCGGCTGCTGCGACGCGACTATCGGCTACGGCGACCTTTGCGCCCTCTTTCGCGAAGCGCAGCGCGGCGGCTCGTCCAATGCCGCGGCCGCCACCAGTGACGAGGACAACTTTGTCTAGGAAACGCACCAAAATCCTCCTTGCCCGCCGGCGCGCAGAAGCGTACGCATACAGGCCCGAACTTACCGAGTGGTGGCTTAACGTATCGTGCGGTACAGGGTCTCTTTCCAGCGCGCAACGTCGATCGCCCAGCACACTTCGACGTTCGGCTCGTTGCCGCCGGCATCGTTCCCTTCCACGGCCATGGCGCTGCTGGTGAGGGCGTGGAAAGAGCGGCCGGTGACGCCAAGTTGGTCCACCACCGTCATGCCACGCGTGATGTCGGAACAGGAGACGTCGACATAGTGCATGCTGCGCTGCGTACAAACGGCCGGATCGAGCGCAATGGCCACCGTGATAGGATCGGGAAACGGTAGTCCGGGCTCGCCAAATAAGCTTTGGTTTGCTTGCGTGGCCGTGCGATTACAGTCAATGGTGAAACGAGCCAGTTCCGTATCGAAGCTGTAGACCATCGCGCGCTCGTCGTCGTCCAGGTTGGCCGCGTCACGGCAGTGCTCCCAACCGACCATCAAGATCTTCATACCGGAGTGGAAGACAATCTGCGCGGCCTCGGGATCACACCAGATGTTGAACTCGGCAGCTGGCGTGACGTTGCCAACGGTGCAGGCGGCGCCGCCCATGACGTAGCACTCCTTGACCCATTCGGCCAGGCGTGGCTCGCGCAAGAGGGCCAGGGCGATGTTCGTAAGGGGGCCAAGCGTTATCAGTGTGATTTCGCCTGGCGCCGCCGCGAATCGACGGATAAGTTCGTCGACGGCGTGACCTTCGGCAGGCGGGCGTTGGGGAGCGGGATATTGCATGTCGCCCATACCGTCGGGGCCGTGAAACCAGTGGGCAAACGTTGGCTTGCGTAGCAGGCCGCGGGCTGCGCCGGTATAGACTGGAACGTCTTTCCCACATAGCTCCACGGTAAATCGGGCATTGACGCTGCCCTGTTCGACCGGAACGTTGCCGAAGACGACGGTAATGGCTTCGACCTCGACGTCCGGCCATTGCAGGGCCATCATGATGGCCACGGCGTCATCCGAGGCAGTATCAGTGTCGATGATAAAGCGAGGCGTGGGCATGATCTCTCCGGTGTGAGACCTGACAGGTTTCCAAAACCTGTCAGGTCTATTCTAAACTAGGAGGGCGTGACGCGCTATGTTACTCTATGCAGCCCGATCCCAAGCCGTGAAATTTTTCTAGCATGTCAAGCACATTGCCCCACCGCCAGAAAACCGCTAATCTATATCCTATGACCGTCTCCCTCGAAAACTCCAAAGCCGTCTACCAGGGCATCAAGGATGCCGGCATCCGCTTTCTCACCGCGCTGCCCGAGACTTGGCTCGTCTACCTGCTGCAAATGGCCGACGAGGATCCCGAGATGTGTCTGGTGGAGGTGGCCAAAGAGGAAGAAGCGGTAGGCATCGCCGCCGGAGCCTACTTTGCCGGCGAACCCAACATCCTGCTCATGCAAAACCACGGCTTTCTGGCGGCGATCAACGGCATCGTCTCCCTGGCCCAGCTCTACAGCGTGCCGCTGTGCATGCTCATTGCCTACCGCGGCCACATCGGCGAGCCCTATCCCTGGCACACGCGCGGCGGCATCGTCACCGAGCCCCTGCTGCAGGCCTTGCAGATCCCCTATTCTCGGGCCGGCGACCCGCGCCGGGTAGGGCGGCAAATCCGCGAGGCGCACACCCTGTCGCTCAGCGCGTTGTCGCCCGTGGCTCTGCTGCTGGACCGCGACCTGATGGAGGATTGAGCATGCTCCGTTCGCGCGCCATCGAAGCCATTTATCCTGCGCTCGAAGACAAGATTGTGGTCACGATCATGGGCGCGTGCGCCCAGGAGCTTTATGACTGCGGCCACCGCGATAACTTCTTCTATCTACAGCACGCGATGGGCCTGGCCTCCTCCATCGGCCTGGGCCTCGCCCTCAACCTGCCGGATGAGCGCGTCGTGGTGCTGGACGGCGACGGCTCCGTGCTCATGAATCTCGGCGCGCTGGCCACCATGGCCCGCTACCGCCCGCCCAACCTGACCCACATCATCTTCGACAATGGCAGCCTGCTCTCCACCGGCGGCTTCGTCACGCACACTACCAGCGGCCTGGCCGACCTGGCGTCCATCGCCCACGGCTCTGGCGCGCCCCACGTCGCCGCGGTGAACACACCCTACGACTTCATGGAAGCCGTCGGCGACGCCTTCGACCGCGACGATCTGAGCGTGATCGTCTGCCGCGTAGACGCCGTCGGCCCCGACCATTTCGGTATGGATCTGAAGCTGCCGGAAAATGCGTTTCGGTTTGAGCGACACATAAGAGAGAAGAGACTAATGACTGGAGACTAGAGACTGGAAACTCGTCATTCTGTGCCAAGCTCGCTGCGAGCCCTTTGCGGAGCGAAGAATCTCCAGTTCTCCCGTCTCCCGTCTTCCGTCCCCAGGAGACCTCCATGACCCACATCCTAACCGACCTCATCAAGGCCCTGACCAACGGCGAAGTTCGCGTTGTGGATCTGACCCAGCCCCTCGGCCCCGACACCCCTGTGATCGACTTGCCTCCGCCTTTCGCCCCCTCGCCGCCGCTGAGCAAGGAGACCATTTCGGAATACGACGATGGCGGCCCGGCCTGGTATTGGAACACGATCCGCCTGGGCGAGCATACGGGCACCCATTTTGACGCGCCCGTGCACTGGATAACCGGCCGCGACCTGCCCGATAACAGCACAGATACCATTCCCGTCGCCGCATTCGTGGGCCAGGCCTGCGTGATAGATGTCTCGGCGCAGGTTGCCAAGAACCCCGACTTCCTGCTGTCCAGCGAGGATGTGCTCGCCTGGGAAGCCGAGCACGGGCGCATCCCTGACGGCGCCTGGCTGCTGCTGCGCACCGGCTGGTCGAAACGCCAGGGGCGCGAAGCTTTTCTGAACCCCGCCGAAGACGGCCCCCATTCGCCCGGATTTGCCGTCGAATGCGCCCGCTTTCTGGCCCGCGACCGCGGGATATTGGGCGTCGGCGTGGAGACGGTCGGCACCGACGCCGGGCAGGCGGGAACCTTCGATCCCCCGTTCCCCACGCACACCTTCATGCACGGCGCGGGTAAATTTGGCCTTACCAGCCTGATCAACCTGGACCAGTTACCGTCAACCGGCGCCGTCGTCATCGCCGCCCCGCTCAAAATCGTCCGCGGCTCCGGCAGCCCGCTTCGCGTCCTCGCGCTGGCCCCGGCCGCCCGGTAAGATCATAGCCTTCATGCTGTGGCCGGTCTCTATTTGGGTCATATGACCCAACCCGCGCCACCGACGGGCGCGGTCGGAGACCGGCCCGAGCTTATTGAGAAATCGAGAGGACAGTATCCACGTACCTCACCCTTTAGTACCCCAGTACTAGGCGTTATTGCTGCCCGCACCCTAAGATTGAAGACAATCTGAGTAATTGTCTTCAGCGCACTCCATCTGCCGCGCTATGTCATCTTCTGGCCTGAACCGCGAAAAAACCAGAACGCTTCATCCCGCTGCCCGTAGCGGTACACAGCCGCTGGCGCCTATCACTCTATCTCTTGCTCTCGCTCTAATTCTAGTTCTAGCTCTCGCCGCCTGCGCTGAAAGCCCCGAACCGGTTAACTTCTGGGCCCTGGAATTGGGGGATCCAGAGGTGGGGCGCGAAAGAATTGAGGTGTACGGCTGCCCCGCTTGCCACACCATCCCCGGCATCGCCGGCGCCGACGCGCTGGTTGGCCCGCCGCTAAACGGTTGGTCCGAGCGCACCTACATCGCCGGCCAGATTCCTAACGAACCCGACAACCTCGTCGCCTGGATAATGGACCCGCCGTCCCTCGACGAAGACACCGCCATGCCCGACCTTGGCGTTGCCGAAGCCGACGCCCGCGACATTGCCGCCTACTTGTATACACTCGGAGAAGGCCCCATTTCGCCCGACGCTGGCCTACTCGCGGCCGGCGACGGTCTGCCCGCTGCCACGGGCGAGCGGATGGCGCAGCCCGTGCCATTCAGCCACCAGACCCACGCCGGCGAGCTTGCTCTCGACTGCCGCTTCTGCCACGACTCCGTCACGGAATCAACCTTCGCCGGCATGCCCTCTACCCAGACCTGCATGACCTGTCACTCGCAAGTGCTCGACGACGTGCCCATCCTGGCCGCCGTGCGCCTGAGCTGGGAAAACGACGCGCCCATTCCCTGGGTGGCCGTGACCGATCTCGACGACCACGTCCATTTCGATCACGCCGCGCACGTCAACGTCGGCGTGGGCTGCGACACCTGCCACGGCCGCGTAGACCAGATGGAAGTCACCGAACAGGCCGTCTCCATGACCATGAGCTGGTGCCTCGACTGCCACCGCGACCCCGCTCCACACCTGCGCCCGCCGGACCAAATATTCAACCTCACCTGGACCCCACCCCCCGACCAGCCCCAACAAGGCGCCGCCCGCATCCAGGAATACGAAATTCCGCTAGAGACTTTGACCGACTGTTCGTTGTGTCACTACTAACTGTACGTCGCTACTGTACGTCGATTTTGTAAATCGACGGCGCGAAATTGTATTTCGCGCTACGAATTAACCAAATGACCCAACAACCCAACTGGCAAGCCATCCGAGAACGCCTCAAAAACCACGACGACGAGCAAATGTGGCGCAACCTCGAACAGCTCGCCAACAGCGACGCCGGGCAGGCCGCGCTCCACCGCGAATTCGCCCCCGGCGCCGAAACCATGGGCGACCCCCTCACTCGCCGCCGCTTCCTGCAGCTTGCCGCCGCCTCCCTCGGCCTTGCCGGCCTCACCGCCTGCGCCGGCCGCCCCGCCGAGCGCATCATCCCCTACGTCAACCCGCCTCCCGGTCGTGTGCCCGGGGAGGCCGCCTTTTTTGCCACCGCTCACCTACTGGGCGGCTACG
>JAICPS010000022.1 GCA_025929715.1 Anaerolineae bacterium
GAATGGGCGGCCGACGCCCAACTGCTGAGCGCCAACGCCACGTCGTCCGCGGGAACGACGTACAAGCCAGGCGAAGCTGGCTGGCGTTTACAGTTCTACTCCGCAGCGCGAGAAAGCACCGCGCTTATCGCGGTGAGCGAAGGTCAGGTTCGCGTGGTGCGCGGCGCGATTGCAGAAAGCGCGCCGGAGCCGCTCAGTGCAGAGGGCTGGTTGGTTGACAGCCCGCAAGTCGTCGAAACGGTATTGGCGAACGGCGGCCAGGAATTCATCAACAGCCATGGATCCGCCAGTCTGACGTTGACCCTGAGTCTGGTCGAGCAGTTTCAATGGCAGGCGCGACTCGTCGACGTCGAAACGAATGAATTTTTAACCATGATTATTGATCCGGCCAGTGGCGCCGGAAGTGTACCGCAAACGCCTGAGGGGGCGCAATAAAACCAACCTCGGGGCCATTTGTTCAAGGAGGTTCTAGATGTCCGCAATTATACACAGCCACCATCGCAGCAGGGGACAGAGCCTGGTGGAGACCGCTCTTTTCCTGCCCATACTTCTTATTCTTCTCGGCGGCGTCGTTGAGGTCAGCAACCTGTTGGTCACCCAGAATCGGGTCACGACAGCCGCGCGCGCGGCCACTGGCTATGGCGCCGCCAACTTCCAGGGCGAAGAATGGGACGATCCCAACATCTGGGCCGTAGAAATGGCAAGCGTAGCCACCAACAATGTTACCAACACGCTGGATCTGGATCCTGAGGTGTGGGACATATACACGGTCAAGGCGACGCTCAACGCAGCCGCCACGGCCTTCGACCAGTGGACCGCTCAGCACGCCTATGGCAACAGCGTGGTGGCGTCCGCAACGGAGTGGTCGCAGATGGAATCGCAGATCCAAACCGACGTCATCGATGCGCTCGATCCGTCGCACAAGGGACTGGAAGTCGTGGCGACCGTGGCCTTTCACGACCGCGCTTCAATGTTGGGCCTTAACGCCTTCAACTTCGGCGAGCTAACGCGCGTGCGCGGCCTCAGCGTCATGCGCGTCGCGGATCCCGTGACATACGCCGCGTGTGACGCCTTCCCCGTCGCCGTCAGCCTCTACAACAACTCGGTCTGGCCGTATGGCGATCCTAATATACCCGACGGTGACGAGGAGTTTCCTTTTGAGTCTGGTCAGAATTACGGGGGCGAAAATTACCACTGGAAGGACCGCGATGATGGCGTCGACGCGCCTGTCTATGAGCTAGGCGATACAGAACAGTTCCCACGCAACGTTCCAGGGGTACCGATTACACAGGCCCAGCCCGGATACCTTTACATGACGAAGCAGGCTACGGAGAGCGACAGTAGCGGCTTTGGTTGGTTAAGATGGATACACGATACCAGCGGCGGCAGTAATAGCTCTGGGGCGCTGCAGGACAGTCTAACATATCCCGGCAACGCCAACGTCTATGATTATTCCCCCTGGTCCGACAATGGTATGAACACCTTCGACATCATCCCTGTGAGTACCGGTTCAGTTTCCTCAGCCAAGGACATCATGCGTACTCACATAGATACACCTGGGCGCACGCTGAAATTGATCGTCTTCACACCTACCAACATACGCGGCGGCGACTGGAATGGCGATGGTTTTGGAACCAACGGTAGTGGCAGCAGCCTGGAATACGAGATCTACGGCTTTGTCGTCGTCAAGCTCATTGCCTGGTATCTCCCCGGCAATCAGAACTGGATGGTTGTTGAATTCGTGCGCTGGGATGACACCTGCCCGTAAGAACAAAGGACTTCGATGAGCCTGGAAGAGCAGTCACACATGGATATTACGACGCGAGCGCCGGAGGAAGCCGGTCAGACGATCGTGCTACTTGCCCTCATGATCATCGGTATGCTGGCCTTCGTGGGGCTCGCTGCGGACACGGGCTTCCTTTTCGCACGCAGCTCGCAGTTCAGCTCCGCCGTGGACGCCGCGGCCCTTGCCGGCGTGGTGGAGCTGCATGAGGGCGGCACAATCAACGTCATCAGCGCCACCAATCGCGCGGGAGAGTTTCTGAACGCGAACGGCTGGCCGATTGACCAGGCGATTTCCGTTGATGCCACTGACGGCGAAACTGAACTGGGTATTCCGGAGTTCTACTACACAGTCACCTATCCCGTAGAAACGTTCTTCATGCGCCTGTTGGGCTTCGACGAAGTGCCCATCACCCACGCTTCGACTGCAGCCTATTACGCGCTGACCAATATGCCCGTCGCTACCCACTTCGACAACAGTATGGTGCGGCTCGCGAACCAGTTCATCTATGGCCCAAACAGCTGCACGGATGAAGGCGATCCGGTCTCGTCGCCTTACGGCGGCGTGGGCGTTCCAAATCCCGACTATCCGGTGACGAACGGCATCTACGAGTACCGCATCCGCGTGCCGGCCGACTTCATCACCGACACGGGCCAGAGCAACCTGACCGTGCAGCTGTTCGACCCAGACACCGTGAATATGAATCTGAACGACACGGTGTTGGTGACACATTCCAATGGCGATCCGGACGAATTGCTCTCGTGCAGTAGCGCGGGCGTCGGCGATAGCTGCATCATCGACACCGGCGAACCCGAGACCTCGAACCCTGTGTGGCTTGTGCGTGTGGACGAGACCTGGACGGCGCGCGCGGCCGACCCCAACGCGGCCTGTCCTGACCCTGCTTATGGCGTGTCCCTGGGCAACAGTACGTTTACGCGCTACGAGCTGTTCTATCGCGATGCTAACGGAACGCGCGTCGACGTCGGCGCCTTCGCGTCTGATGGCGATAATTCCGACAATACAGACATGCTATGGGTGACGCCCGGCGTGGATATTGCGGCCGAGAGTGGCAACTTCAACGTCGATCTGAGCCCGATTCCTCTGGACGACGAGAACAACTATAACGTCTACCTGCACGTCAGCACGACCAACGGCACGTCAAAGAACGCCTGGGATATATGGGCCGGTCCTACGGGATTGGCCAGCACCACCCGCATGCCCGCCGGCGTAAACGACCGCAATGTGGCCGTGATGACGACGGCCGGGCTGGGAAGGACTTACGGCGTGGAGGTCTATGCCCAGGGTTATTTGCCCACGAACATTTACCGGACGGGCCTGGTGACGCTGAATGTCGCGGCGGTGGAGGCCGTGCAGGGCGGCGGCACCATCTACGCCTCAGTTTTTGATTTTGAGGCCAATGATCCCTTCAACTATGGCTTCGACACGCTTGCGCCGGGCGATTACCAGCAAAATCGCGCCGCCGTCTGCCCTGAAAACTCTGCTGACTGCAACAACAAGTGGGTTCGTCCACAGCATGTGATGGGCATCCCTACAAACAGCGACAGCATCGCATTTTACGGCGGTTTTCTGACCGTGACTTTCGATAACAGCACCGACGCCGGTATACCTCCCTACGACGAACACGTCTGGTCGGTCCGCGTCACCGCCGGGCGCCCATTCCTCACGCGCTAAATTCGTGTAAATTCAATCACCTGCGTCCCGCTGTTCCAGTGTGAATACTGGAGCAGCGGGACGCTATTTTATTTGTGCTATAATCCGCTCGTTACGGAAACGCATATCGCCCGGTACAGCCAGTAAGTAGCCCCCCGTTCCAGTCAAGTTTCCGCTTCATAGTGAAAGGTAATTCGAAAGCCCTGCTCACTAGACTGAGGAAGGTAAGCAGTCGCCAGCCGGGAGAATTTCATGATCGCAAAGCTTACAGCCAGGCTGCGCTCAACGCGTGAGGCGGGTCAGTCCATCACAGAAACCGCGCTGTTTCTGCCCATTCTTATACTGCTGATAGCAGGTGCCGCCGAGGTCAGCAACCTGTTGATAACGCAAAACCGCGTGACGACGGCTGCGCGCGTGGCGACTGGGTTTGGCGCCGTCAACTACGTGGGAGAAGACTGGAACGATCCTTACCGTTGGGCGCCCAATATGGCTAACGTCGCCTTCAATAACGTCACTAACACGCTGGACCTCTCACCTGAGTTATGGGATATCTGGACCGTTCACGCCACCCTCAACGCCGAAGGAACGGCGTTCGCAAGCTGGAACGACGTCCATGCCCACGACGGCGACGTAGTCACACCGGAAGAATGGGTTCTGATGGAGACGCAGATCATGACCGACGTCCTAGACGCCCTGGATCCTTCAGAATTCGGGCTGGAAATTGTGGTCACGGTCGCCTTTCACAACCGGCGTTCGCTCTTGGGACTAAATGCCTTCAACATCGGGGGGCTTAATCCGGTGCGCGGGCTGAGTGTGATGCGTGTAGACAACCCGCCACCCTATACGGCGTGTAATGCCTTCCCCATCGCCGTGAGCGCCGAAAACTATGCGCTCTATCCAAGTGATAGTGAAGTAAACGAGCCCTTTGAGAACTTTCCCTTCGATGGGAGCAACCCAAGCAATCAGACCTACTGGCGGGATAAAGACCCGCCAGAATCAGCTCCGGCGCCCGTTTATACGCAGCTCGACAGCACCCAGTTTCCGTTAAACGTGCCCGGCGTGCACCTGACCGAGGCGCCCGCGAACGGCGGCTATATCTATTTGAGCAAACAGGCGACCGAGAACGGGCCCGGCAATTTTGGCTGGCTGCAATGGGTTTTCGCGCCAGGCCATGGCGGCTCGCCAACGCTGGCAACCAGTCTGCATTACCCCGGCGATTCGCACACTTACTACTTTCCTGACTACCACCTGGACGGCCTGGGGCTTTACGATCTTATCGACGTTAGGACTGGCGGAGTGAACTCAAACGCAGTCCGTACGGAAATAGAGGAGCACGTCGACACGGTGGGCCGAACGTTGAAGCTGATTGTGTTCACACCTCCAATTGAGCAGTTCAGGTTCGGCGACTGGGATGAGAACGGCGAAGGCACCGAACAGGACGGCGGCACGTACGACCATGTCGAGGTATATGGATTCGCCGTCGTTCGCGTGCTGGCCTGGGAGTTGATAAGTAATGCCAACTGGATGCTGTTTGAGTTTGTGCGTTGGGACAATAGTTGCTGAATTTGAGAAAGGTTCGTGGTTTGCGCTTTAGCGCCGGAGGGGCACTAAAGTACCTACTACGAACGCGCTGGTACGGCAGTGCTCTGAAGAGCCAGTGCTACTTCCTCTCTGACGACCTGATCGTCTTCCACTACAAGCGCCTGGCGGACGGCTTCGAGCGCATGCAGATCCCCAATTCTCCCCAATGCCCAGGCGGTGTGGCCACGGACCAGGGGATGTGGGTCGCGTAGGAGACGCGCCAGCGCGGGGGTCGCCTGCGGGCTGCCCCAGTTTCCGGCGGCCACGCAGGCATTACGTAGCAGGCGGTGACGCCCGATGCGCCTGATCGGGCTGTGGGCAAAGCGCCGCGCGAAAGCTTCCTGATCAAGTGCCAGCAGCGTGAGTAGCGGCGGAGCTGCCTCGTCATATTGGGCAGGGCGTAGGGCGAACTCATTGCTTTCCGGCGCAAAGCGATTAAAGGGGCAAACGTCCTGGCAGACGTCGCAGCCGTAGATCCAGTTGCCCATCAGCGGCCGCAGATCGCGTGGGATCCACCCTTTCAGCTCAATCGTCAAGTAGGAAATACAGCGCCGCGCGTCGAGCACATAGGGGCTGGGAAAGGCAGCGGTGGGGCACGCCTGCAGGCAGCGCCGGCAGCTGCCGCAGCCGGGCATGTCCTCCGGCTCGTCAGGCGGCAGCGCCAGCGTCGTCAGAATCTCGCCCAGAAAGAAGTAAGAGCCGCGCCGCGGGGCGATCAGCATCGTATTTTTGCCGGTGAACCCCAGGCCGGCCGATTCGGCGTGATCGCGCTCCAGGATAGCGCCGGTGTCTACGTAGACGCGATGCCGCACCTGCCCTCCGGCCGCCTGCTGCAGCCAATGCGCCAGCGCTTCGAGCCGTGGCGTCATAGCCTCGTGGTAGTCGATGCCCCAGGCGTAGTTCGAGATCCGGCCGCGCGACGGATCTTCCGCCACCGCAGCGGGCAGCGCCATCGTCTTGTAGTCCAGCGCGACACAGATGATGGACTGCACGCCTTCCAAAATGACAGCGGGATCCTCACGTCGCGCCACGCGGTCGGGCCGGGCCATGTAGCCCATCGTCCCATGATAGTTGCCGGCAATCCAGCGACGATAGGCGTCCAACCTCCGCCCAGGCCGCGCCGTCACGATCCCGGCCATAGAAAAGCCAAGCGTCCGGGCGTGGGATTTGAGCAGAGTGGTCAGATTATGAACCATGGTAGTGTAGAGGAGATTGTCCGAACTTCGTTCGGACAATCTCCAATCTCCTTATTCGCATCTCCACATTCCATGGTATAATGCCCCATTAATATCTGCCAGACTATTTGAGTAGGAGATGAAGAGGGATGCTTGACATTAACGTCCAATCACTTAAACGGGTGGACCTGATTTCGATTTCCGGCCGCGTCGACAGCAGCACTGCGCCGCAGCTAGAGCAGACGTTGGAAGATCGCATGGGTGAAGGCCGGCATAGTCTGGTTCTGGAAATGTCCGATGTCAACTACCTGAGCAGCGCCGGCCTGCGGACCCTGGTGTCCGCGCTGCGCGCGTGCAAGAAGAAAGGCGGAGATGTGCGTATCGCCAATCCTTCTGAGCGTGTGTCAGAAGTGATGGCTCTGGCGGGCCTCGATTCACTGTTCACGATGTACGACGACGTTACGATGGCGGTCGGCAGCTATTAAGGTGGCTAATGGCCACCCGGTGGCTTATGGCCACGCCTTCGTCGAGCCCATTCAATGCCTCAGTAACATTCATGGACAAGAAAGACAGCCTGACCGTTCCCGGCCGGTATAATGAAATCAGGCATATCTGCGATTTTGTCGCCGAAGGGGCAGCGCAAGCAGGTTTTGACGAGGACGCCATCTTTCAGGTGCAGCTGGCCTGCGACGAAGCGTGTACGAATATTATCGAACACACTTACGAGGCAGAAAATGCCGGCAAGATCCAGATTAGTTGGGAAATTGGCCGCCGCACGTTCACAATTATCATCGAAGATAGCGGCAAGCGATTCGACCCCGGCGAGATTCCACCGGCGCCTGTTCCTCCCACGGCCGTTCGGGTGGGTCAGGAGGAGGATTACGACGTAAAGGTTGGTGGCTTAGGCGTCTATTTCATGCGCAAGCTAATGGACAAGGTGACGTTCCATTACAATGAGGGCAGCGGCAACGTGCTGACGATGGAAAAACGCTTACCGGAGAAGTGAGATCCATGAGCATTTCTTATCAGGAGTTGGGCAACCAGACATGGTTGGTGAGTGTGAGCGGACGGCTGGACCAGAACCAGACGCCCGACCTGGAAGCGCGGCTAAACACGCTGCTGGAGGAAGGTCACAATCGTATTCTAATCGATCTTTCGGACGTTAATTATATCAACAGCGGCGGCCTGCGTTGCCTCGTGACAGCCTGGCGCAGGGCCAAAAAGGACGGCGGCAACGTAGTGCTTACGGGGCTCAAGTCGCGTGTGAATGAAGTTTTTTCGATGGTTGGCTTCGACAAGGTGTTCGAGGTCTATCCCAGCCGCAAGCTAGCGTTGCAATCATGGCAAGAGAAGCAGTAAGCAATAAGGTGTGACGCGGGTGAGCGGGTCGGCGCCCAGTTAGACAACGCGCAATGTCCCAACTGTCTTCGGGAAGGTTTCTGCAACTAGACGGTCTATCCGGACCGTCTTTTTCGTTGATCGTCATCCTGCTGCTGGGTATTCTGCTGGCGGCTCTGCTGCTATTTCTATTGCGGCGACGTTACCGCTTGCGCCAGTACAGCATCATGCGGCGGGTTTCCGAGTTAGAGGCGTTGGGCGAAGCCGGTCGCTCGCTCGTCGAAGCGCAGCTCGACGTCAAGGCGCTGTGCACCCTGATTGCAGAGGAAGCAGGCAAGATCATAGATACCAGCACCTTCCAGATCGGTCTCTTCTATAATCAGCGCTATGAAATTTTGTATTGGCGTGTCAACGGGCAGCGCCGGCCTGGCGTGACCTTTGATCTGGAGGATGAAGCCGGGTTGGTGGGCTGGGTGCGCGATCATCGCCAACCGCTCCTCGTGCACGATTTCGATCAGGAGATGGACACGCTCCCCGCCCGCCCACGGTACGTCAGCGAGTCGCCGCCACGTTCAGGTCTGTTCATTCCGCTGTTGAGCGGCGACGAAACGCTGGGGCTACTGGCGGCGCAAAGCCAGCAGCCGAATCACTTTAGCGGTGATGACCTGCGGCGGCTTTTGATTTTGGCCAACCAGAGCGCATCGGCCATCGCCAACGCCCGGCTCTTTGAAGAAGAACGCACGCGCGCGGCGCATCTGGAGCTGGTGGGGCAAATCGCACAGAAGGTCAACGCTATCCAGGAACTGGATGACCTGTTTACCCAGGTCGTGACATTGACGCGTGAGACCTTTGGCTTTCACCCCGTGAGTATCTTCGGCATCGATCAGCTTAGCGGCGAAGCGGTCATCCAGGCCAGCAGCATCGACGGCGTTGAGCCGGGCCAGATTCACGTGCCGCCGGGATTAGGGCTTATCGGCACGGCGGTATCTGCGCAGCAGACAATTGTGTCCAATTATACGCTGGACGACGAACGATTCGTCCATAGTTTTCTCGACGAAGCCGAGTCCGTGACCAGGGCGGAGATCGTCATCCCGCTGATTGTAGACGGACAGTTGCTGGGTCTCCTGGACGTGCAGAGCAAGGAGGCCGGCGTGTTCTACGCGCGCGAACAGACGGTGCTAGAGGCGCTGGCGGCGCAGGTGGGAAGCGCCATTCATAAGACGCGGCAGTTGGCGGCGCAGCGGGAGCAGGCATGGGTGACCACCGCACAGTTGCAGGTCGCCGATGCTATCCGCCAGAGCGGAAACATGGACGAGCTATTGACGGCCATCACGCGCCTGACGCCGTTACTGGTCGGCGTGGAACACTGCGCTGTGCTGTTATGGGATTCGGATTTACAGGTATATGAGGGGGCCGCCGTTTTTGGCCTGCCACAGGCGTCGGCAGAAAAGTTTGCAAAGTCCCAACTGGCCATCGGCGATTGGAGCGCGCTGGATGCGGTGCACGTAGGTATGACTCGCCTGGTAACCGAGAAAGCGGCACCATGGATGAATCATTTTTACGAGGATCTCGCGCTGATTCTTTATCCGCTCATCGCGAAAGGGCAAATGGTGGGCATCATGGTCGTAGACGAGCCTTCACACCCACCGTTCACGATTGTAGGCTACGTCTCGGAGAGCTTTTTGGACCGGCAGGACGAGCTGTTGCGGAATGTTGCGAACCAAGCAGCGCAGGCAGTAGAGAGCGAGCAATTACACATCGCGCAGCAGGAAGAGGCCTGGGTCAACACGGCTCTGCTGCAGGTAGCCGAAGCCGTAAATAGCCTGATCGACCTTAACGAGATCCTCAACACGATTGTGCGGTTCATACCGTTGCTGGTTGGCGTCGACACTTGCCTCATTCTGATTTGGGATGAAGATAGCGACACGTTCTACGCAGGGCCCAGCTACGGCATCGACGAAATGGGCCGTGGCTTGATAGAATCATTTCAAATTGACGGCAGCGAGATACCACCGCTGGATGCACGGGATATCGACATGCCAACCCCGGGCGTCAGACTGTTTGAAATCCGGCTGCCGAACTGGCTTCATGACGTACTAGGTACCCCGGTCGCCGACGTGCTGCCCTTGTATGCACGCAGCCGGCTGGTGGGCGCTCTCGTTGTGGGACCGTCGCCCAATGCGAGACCACTGATCGGTCGCCGGCTAAGTATTCTCACGGGGATTGCCCAGCAAGCGGCAATCGCCGTCGTAAATGACGAGCTGTACAAAGAGGCTGCGGAGCGCAACAGGCTCGAGCAGGAGCTGGATGTCGCGCGGCACATTCAGGCCAGCTTTATTCCGCCGGGCAATCCACGAATTCCACATTGTAGCGTCGCCAGCTTCTGGCAGGCAGCGCGCCAGGTCAGCGGCGACTTCTATGATTTTCTCGAGCTGCCCAGCGGTCGCTGGGGGATCGTTGTCGCCGACGTAGCCGACAAAGGAGTGCCGGCGGCCCTTTTTATGGCCCTTAGCCGCACCATTATTCGCACCATTGCGCTGAGCCGTTACGATTACGAAGCGGCGGCGGCGCTGGAACGCGCCAATCGCATCATCTGGAACGATACTACATCTGATTTGTTTGTCACCGCGTTTTATGCCATCTGGGACCCGCCTACGCGCACGCTCTCATACGGCAACGCGGGTCACAATCCGCCTCTGCTGATCCGCCAGGACGGAGAGACCGAACAACTCCAGGGAGATGGCATCGCCATGGGTGTTCTGGAGGAGGTTCGCATTGTACAGAAATATGTACACCTGCAGCCAGGCGACACGGTTCTTTTATATACAGATGGCGTTACCGAGGCGATGAACGAAGATCTCGACGAGTTTGGACTTACGCGTCTCATAATGGTCGCCAGAAACGCATCGAAACATAGCGCGGCGGACATCATGCGCACCATTACTGCAGCTATTGGCGATCACGCGGGCGAGACGGCACAGTATGACGATGCAACACTGGTCGTTATGAAATGTATTGAATAGAGCACAATCATGAGGAGATTTGGATGGCACGCCACGATGAAAAAAGTCCGGAAACAGACGGAGGCAAACGAGGACCTACGTCGGCACCGGGAAAACCAACACGAGATGAACAGCTGCTCAGCCCGCGCCATCGCGAAGTAACGCCGTTTACGGAAACCGATACGTGGCGCGTTCTGCGCATTATGGGCGAATTCGTGGCCGGATTCGACACGCTGGCCAATTTGGGCCCGGCGGTAGCGATTTTTGGTTCGGCGCGGGTAAAGCCCGAGCATCCGCAGTATGAGGCCGCAGTAGAAGTGGCGCGCCTGCTGGGCGAGGCCGGATACTCGGTTATTACCGGCGGTGGTCCCGGCATTATGGAAGCCAGTAATCGGGGCGCCTATGAGGCCGGCGCGCCTTCTGTCGGACTTAACATAGAGCTTCCATTCGAGCAGGGCAGCAATCGCTTTGTAGAGTTGCCCCTTGATTTTCATTACTTCTTCGTACGCAAGACGATGTTTGTAAAATACGCGCAGGCGTTTGTGATTTTTCCCGGCGGATTTGGCACGATGGATGAATTATTCGAGGCATTGACGTTGATCCAGACCGGCAAGATCCAAAACTTTCCGGTGATTCTATTCGATTCCGCATATTGGGGCGGGCTACTCGGCTGGTTGAATGACGTCATGCTGAGCGGGCGCAAAATTGCGCGCCAGGACCTCGATCTCCTCCGGGTCACTGACTCGCCTGCGCAAGTGCTTAATATCATCATGCAGGCATCTCGTGAACAAGGCGTGCATTTGCAGCAAGAAGAAGAGGCTCGCGAAGCAACCAAGCAGGCTTATAGCGGTGACTATGCACCTGAGTGATGGTATAATTCAGCGCACGTTCGGAGGGAACGCGTTTCGTCGCCAGTTTTCAATTTTTGATCGTATGCTGGAGTTTTTTCAAAATTGCTCATGACGACATCATTGCATTTACGGGCTGCTGCCGGTACTCATCCGGGACAGGTTTACCAGTTGAATCAAGACAAAGTATTCGCCGCCATTCGCTCTCCAGAACAGGGGAAGATGGGCGGCCTTTTTATCGTGGCCGACGGTATGGGCGGACATCAGGCAGGTGAAATCGCCAGCGACCTGGCGGTGCAGACCGTACGCCAGGAAATGGCCTGGTTTTTGGACGCAAATGATGCTGAGGATACGCAGCCCGGTCCTACGCACACCAGAAGCACGAAGGAATTAGACGCCACGACGTTGGTGGACGGGCCGGTTGAACTGCCTTTGCAGCGCCGTCTGCGCCTGGCTATCGAACGGGCCAACCAGGCCATTGCAGGATATTCGCACGATAATCCCGATGAAGCCGGCAATCTGGGTACAACTATCACCTGCGCCCTGGTGGACGATGAAATCGCAATCATTGCGAATGTAGGGGACAGCCGCACGTATTTACTGCGCAACGGAGAGCTGCAACAGGTAACGAACGATCATTCGTACGTCGCGCAACTGGTCCGGGAAGGACAATTGGCCCCGGAGGACGTCTATACTCACCCGCGTCGCAACGTGATTACGCGTTCTCTGGGCCACCGGCCAGACGTCGAAGTGGACGTGTGGGCCGAGGTCTTGCAGAGCGGGGACCGCTTGCTCCTTTGTAGTGACGGCCTTTGGGAAATGGTCCAGGAACCTGAGGCCATCGCAGAAATGCTGCGAACGTCAGACAATCCTAAAAACAGTGTCGAACAACTCATTCTTGCTGCCAACCGCGGGGGCGGCGCCGACAATATAGGCGTCGTCGTTATTCACGTAGAAGCAGCATGACATAAAGCTATGGCACCTCAAAAGATTGGGCGCTACGAAGTAAAGTCAGAATTAGGTCGTGGTGGAATGGCAACGGTCTTCCTGGCCAGCGATCCGCTCATCGGACGCGACATCGCCGTCAAAGTGCTGCCACGTGAATTCTTGCACGATCCAAATTTTCGCGGGCGGTTCCAACGTGAGGCGCGGACGATTGCCATGCTAGAACACCCGGCAATCGTGCCCATTTATGACTTTGGCGAGCAGGATGGACAGCCTTATTTGGTGATGCGCTACATGAAGGGCGGCACGTTAGGCGACCGCATCAAAGGCGGCCCACTGCCAATCGCCGAAGCCGCCGAGGTCTTGAAGCGCATCGGTTCGGCCCTCGATCATGCCCGCGGCCGCGGCGTCATCCATCGCGACCTCAAGCCAGGCAATATTCTGTTTGACGACGTCGGACGCGCATTTCTCTCTGACTTTGGCATCGTCAAGTTGGCGCAATCGACCGCCACCTTTACCGGTGGATCGATCGTCGGCACGCCCGCCTATATGAGCCCGGAACAGGTGCACGGCGACAAGGATATTGACGGACGCAGCGACATCTACACTCTGGGCGTGATACTGTTTGAGATGCTGACGGGCCAGATGCCATACCGCGCAGATACGCCGGCAAAATTGATGATGGCGCATGTGCTGAATCCCGTTCCGCGCATCATGGACGTGCGCCCCGACCTGCCCAACGGCACCAATAATGTGCTAAGCAAGGCGCTGGCCAAGTCTCCCGACGAGCGCTATAGCACGGCCGAGGACCTCTCCGCTGCGTTAGACGATACGCTGGGAGGAAGATCGCCGATCCAGGCAACCGTCCTGGACTTGCCCGGACAATCAACGGCGGATAATGCGGCCCTGCCGTCGGCGCCGCCGTCCATCCAGGGCCACGGGCCGTCGATCCAGTCTTCGATGGCGCAGAGCCGGGCGGCGACAGCGCCGCCTATTGCACGCGAACGGCCGGCTCGCGAACGGGCAGCGTCGAAAGGAGGTGCGAGCCGGATCCTGATTGGCGTCGCGGCTCTCGCAGGCATACTGGCGTTATGCTGCGGCGGATTTTTCCTCTATTCTTACCTGTTTGGCGATGAGCTCCCTGGCGTAGATGCCAGCGGAACGGCTACCGCGGACGCGCTTATTCTAGTGGACGATGGAACGCCGCAGGCGGACGGGACTCCTGGCCAGGCCGTGACGCCGGAGACGGCGGCAACGCCAGATTCGGCGGCTACGGAAGCGGCGTCGACCAGCGTCGCCCTGGGAGCAACCGCTACCGCGCAGGCACAGGCAGACGCCATTGCCACGCGCGTCGCCGAAAGTACGGTGGCGGCCGAAGCGCGCGCCTCGGAAACGGCGGCAGCTTTCGCGCCGACGCGCGAGGTAGAGCAGGCAATTCAATTGGTGCTGAATGCTCAGGGAAATGATCCGCTCTTCGGCCCTGAAAGCGGCAGCCTGGTCCACGTAGCCGATGGTTTTGTCAAGGCCTACTATTCAGGCGTCGACGTGCGCGATTTTGTCGTGGATGCCGTATTTTTCAATCCCTACGCTGCCTCACGGGGCAACTGGGACATTGGCTTCTCCCTGCGCGAGGGCGAGGTGAATGACCAGTTCCGCCTGGCAGTAGAGTCCAACGGCGATTGGAGCCTGAGTGACCGTCTCGGTGAGGAGACGAACTACATCAACTCTGGTACGCTGGAAAATCTCAACACGGCCGAAGGCGAAGCTAACCGCCTCACCGTCTATATGAATGAGGACGTCGGCTACTTCTTTGTGAACGGGCAGTTCGTTTCCGAATTGGACCTCTCGGCAAGAAGCACATCCGGCGATATTGGCGTGGCCACCAGCCTTTTTGCGGGTTACGAGATAGAAGGCGAAGAAACCGCTTTTGACGAGTTCACGGTCTGGCCTATTGAGTAGCCCATCCGCGACAATCATGAAATACTGGTGGCAACAGGCGATTGTTTATCAAATTTATCCGCGCAGTTTTCAGGACACCAACGCGGACGGCATTGGCGATCTAATCGGTATCACGCAGCGCCTAGATTACGTAAAGTGGCTGGGCGCGACGGCCATCTGGATTTCGCCCATCTACCCCTCACCCATGGCTGACTTCGGTTATGATGTCAGCGACTACACCGATATTCATCCGTTGTTTGGCACGTTGGGCGATATGGACGTGCTCATAGCCGCAGCACACGAGCGCGGCCTCAAAGTTATTCTTGACTTCGTGCCCAGCCATACTTCCAACCAGCATCCGTGGTTTTTGGAATCACGCGCCTCGCGTGAAAACGCCAGGCGCGACTGGTACATCTGGCGCGATCCGGCGCCGGGCGGCGGACCACCCAACAACTGGCTTTCCCACTTTGGCGGTGATTCAGCCTGGGAATGGGACGAGCAAACAGGCCAGTACTATTTGCACCTGTTTTTAGCGGAGCAACCCGATCTCAACTGGCGCAATCCCGAGGTGCAGCATGAGATGCTCAACGCCATGCGCTTCTGGCTTGACCGCGGCGTGGATGGTTTTCGCGTGGATGTATCCTACAAAGTGATGAAAGATACCGAGTTTCGCGATAATCCGCGGGCCGCCAATTGGCGGCCGGGCATGGATCCGTTTTTACGCCTGGAGCTGAAGTATTCGGAAAACATGCCAGAGACTCACCAGTTTAACCGCTGGTTGCGGGCCGTTGCCGACGAATACAGCGATCGCGTGCTGATCGGTGAAATCTACCTCCCAATCGTGGATCTCGTAAAGCACTACGGCCGTCAGGACGAGTTTCACCTGCCGTTCAACTTTCACCTGATTCTGACCGAATGGAACGCGCCTGCGGTGCGCGCCATCGTCGAGGAATACGAAGAGGCGCTACCCGAAGGCGCGTGGCCTAACTGGGTGCTGGGTAACCACGATCAGCATCGCTTCGCCACGCGCGTTGGCGCGAAACAGGCGCGTCTGGGCATGATGCTGCTGCTGACCTTGCGCGGCACGCCGACGATCTATTATGGCGACGAAATTGGCATGCAGGACGTCGAAATTCCCCTGGACAAGATCCAGGATCCGGCCGAACTTAATGCGCCCGGCTTAGGGCTGGGCCGCGATCCAGAGCGCACCCCAATGCAGTGGGATAGCAGCCCCAACGCCGGTTTTTGCCCACCGGACGTGGAACCGTGGCTGCCGCTCGCGGAAAATTATGAACAGGTGAACGTAGCGCGCCAGAAAGAAGAACCTGATTCGATGCTTTCCTTCACGCACAGCCTGATTGCACTGCGACAACAGTCCTCAGCCTTAATCGAGGGTAATTACCGGACGGTTGGCGACGACGAACATCTGCTGTCTTACATGCGAGAAAGTGATGACGAACGCGCGCTGATCGTCCTTAATTTTGGCGCCGTGCCGCGCACCTGGACGCTGCCCGCTGAAATAGGCGAGAGCGAACTCTCGCTCTCCACGCATATTAAAGAAAGGTCGACGGTCATTGACGGCAAGCTCACAATTGGCGGTCATGAGGGAGTTTTGTTTCGTCAGAAATTAGCGTGAGCGCACGAAGCGGCTTGCTGTTTATGCTGGCTTTCCTGGCCCTGGGCGGGTGCACCCGGCGATTCGTTAATTCGCCGTCTGCGGCGCAAGCGACGCCGGCGGCCACGACAATCGCTCCCGCGCCGGCAACGTCCGCTGTGGGTCCACCATTGGTTGTGGAACCAACACCGGCTGCTGTCATCACGGCAACGGCGATGGTGCCCGCGGCAGTCGAGGCCGCGCAGTCGCTCGACCGTGGTCCGTTTACCATGGAAGAAAGCCATTGTGGCGTGCACCTGCCGGTGGTCGCGCCTCTCACCCCTGTCCCGCCTGCGGAAGAAATCGTCGAAGTCAACGTCGCCATGGCGCAGATTCCCGAAGGAGCGCGACCTGCCGTACAGTACATGCTGGCGAATCCCGGCGGTGTGGCCCTGGTGGCCTACGAAGCGGGACGAGAGAGCGAGGGGATATTCCTCAATGCAGACAACCCACGACCGCTGGCTTCGGTCGTTAAAGTGCTGCATCTCGTCGCTTACGCCAGAGCGGTGCAGCTTGGCGAGCTGGACCCGGCGACTTTTGTTCCACTGGCCGAACTGGAACGATATTACCTGCCCAATTCTGACCTGGGTTCTCATCCTCGGGCCGTCGCAGAACTGCTCGCGGAGGAGCGCGTCTTCGGGCAACCACCTTCGGTTCTGTTAGAAGACGTGCCACGAATGATGATTGAATACAGTTCTAACGCGGCAACCGACTACCTGCACATGTTGTTGGGGCAGGAACGTATCGAACAAACAGCAATTGCGGTGGGCATGATACAGCAAACGGCTCCCTGCCCGTTTCTTGGCCAATTCTTGTTGATGGGGCGACGCGCCGAAGGAATCGCGCCGGTACAGTCGCTGTTTGAAGATCCTCGTCTCTATAGTCGAAGCGTCATGTCGGCGACAGAGCAGTATATCGGCGACGTAGCATTCCGCACCGCTGAGGGCGCCTGGTCCAGTCGCGAACGCCGGCCGTCCCTAGAAGCGCAACAACTGTTCAGCGAGCAGTTAAATGCCCACGGCACCGCTCGTGAATATGCCAACCTGATGGCGCAGATCGCGCTCAACACGCTCGGGCCGTGGGAAGAAAGCGTTCGCATCAGACGCTACATGGAATGGCCCACGCATTTCCCTGACAACCAGGAGCAACTTGCGTGGTTAGGATACAAGGGAGGTTCACTACCCGGTGTGCTAACCGTTGTGTACTATGCGCAGCCATGGAATACGATACAACCGGTTGTCGTAGCCCTGTTCTTTCACGACCTCCCCACCGAGATCTACCGCGATTGGCGGCGCAGCCTACCGCATGACGAACTGGCCCGCTGGCTGCTGCGCGAGCGCGAGGCGATACCGCTGCTAAGGACACTGTTCCTGAGATGATCGGCACTGCCAAAGTGCTGGTCACCTACTCTTGCCAAGCGCTCACCTCGTCCAGCGCCGCCTTCTCCTCTTCGCTCAACGAGATCTCCGCGCCCTTCATCGTGTCCTCAAGCTGCGCTTCGCTATTTGCGCCGATGATGGCGGAAGTGACAGTTGGATTGGCCAGCACCCAGGCTATAGCTGTCTGGGCCACCGACGCGCTGTGCCCCGCGCCAATCTTTTCCAGCCGCTCGACGGCTGTGAAGCCACGGTCATTCATATAGCGCCTTTTAACGCCTTCGGCGCGATCAGAATCAGGCAGGCTTTCGCCGCGACGGTATTTTCCCGTCAGGAAGCCGCCTCCTAGCGGGCTATAGGGAATAACGCCGATATTCTGATCCTGGCAGATGCGCTGTAATTCGTCCTCATACTCGGCGCGATGGAGCAGGTTATAATGGGGTTGCAAGCTATCATAGCGCGCAAAGTGATTGACGTCGCTGGCCCACAGCGATTCCATTAGGCGCCAGGCCGGATAATTCGAGCAGCCAACGTAGCGCACTTTGCCCATGCGTATTAGGTCGTCAAAAGCTTGCAAGGTCTCTTCGATGGAAGTGTGTTCGTCGTATGCGTGGGACTGGTAGAGATCGATGTAGTCGGTCTGCAAACGGCGAAGACTGTGGTCCACCGCGTTCATAATATGATGGCGCGACAATCCCCGGTCGTTCGGTTTATCGCTCATTGCGCTTCTGACCTTGGTGGCAATGATAATGTCGTCGCGCCGCACCGATGCTTGCCGCAACCAGGCGCCGATAATCTGTTCACTGACGCCGCCCGGGTTGCCCTCCACCCATCGTGAATAAACGTCGGCCGTATCAATGAAGTTGCAGCCCAGCTCCACCGCTCGCGACAAAACCATGTGAGCGGTGGCTTCGTCACTGCTCCAGCCAAATTGCATGGTACCAAGGCAGATCGTAGATACTTGGAGGCCGGTGCGTCCCAGATAACGATATTCCATGGCTGACTCCTTTTGGGGGGCTACTCCTTATTGAGGCCTGCTCGTTTACTGATTTGTCGTCGCCTGTGTTGGCGTCGCTGTAGGTTGCGCGGGGCCGTCTGGCGCGGCGGGTGTCTCGCCGCCTGAGGCAGCAGGGTCTTCACCTGGCAATCGCTCCTCTTCGGCAAGCGCGTCACCAAGATAGGGCTCGTCGAAGTTAAAGTAGTTGTAAACCGCCCGCGAAATCTCGCGCAAAATCGGGAAACTGACGGAAGATTGCAGCCACTCTCCGTTTTGATGCAGATACTCGACCAGCACGTAGTCGCCGCCCGGAGATAGGACAATGCCGGCATCGGCGTGGGTACCCTGTACCCATCCATGCTTATGCGATACGGGAATGCCGTCAGGCACACCAAAGCGGATCAAGTTACCTTCTTCGTTCAAAACCATCAGGTCGATGATTGCCCGGCACTCTTCCGGTGTGATCTCGCCGGGATACCGCGCCAGTAAGGCGCCGCCGCCCTTTGAACAGTAATACAGCATCCCCAGCAGCGAGCCGATATCGTCGGCCGTGGACTGCCGCGATGGATCCGGAAATGTGGTTATGTCGGTTCGCGAGTTGGCGGGTGTTGTGTAGGTCGTGTGCCGCTGTGGAGGTGGTGAGGCGTCGTAGGGAACGGCCATATATGTGTTTTCGAGGCCCAATTCCCACATTGTTTCGGTGAACATATCCGCGCCCTTATACGTATTGTTCTCACCGGCGACAACGTGCAGTAAGAGGTTCGCCGCATAATTGCTGGAGCGCGTGGCGGTGTCCATGAACAGTTGCTGCAGATAGTCGTCCAAAGGCAGCTCGATATGGCGATAAGTCTCGATAAAGATGCCAATTTTCAGGATGCTAAGACCGGACATGGCCACGTCAGAATTGATGCGAATCTCCTCCCCAGTCTCCAAGTCCATGACAAAGATGCTGCCCATGCCGTCAAAAGCGGCCAGCTTGCTGCGGATAACAGCTTCGAGCAGTTCAAAGTTAAGCTCGGGCGCGTCCTGCTCGACGATAACCAGTTCAGCAGTGCGTTCGTCAGCCCGATAGAGCGCGCGTTCGACGAGAGGCAAGCTAGCGTCTACGTCGGTGACAAAGCCTGACGTTCCAGGTTCAAAGACGGCCGTCTCGGAAAGAATCTGCGGGTTTTGCCCCGGCTGATCGAGGAGCTCGGCGATGGTCTCGATCATTACTTTCAATTCTTCCGGGTCGTATCCAGCCTGCAAGGGGACTGTGATCGGCTCCCAGGTCCACTTCAGCATGTGAAACAGGAAGCCCATCCAGTAATTCTGAGCGGCGTAAGCCTCCTCAGCGTTCGTCATCATCGTGTCGACGTCCAGGTTGAAGCCAACCTCGGTGGGATCTAGCTCGATGCGCTCGGACCGGTGGTAGATAACCACCGGCTGTAGGAACTCTTCCTCCAAAAGTTGGCGCGTCTCCTCGCGCGAGAGCCCGCCCACCTCTAACCCGGCGACTGTCATGCCCGCCGGAAAGTTGGCGCGGGCGCGCTGGTATAGCAGGAACTGGTAGGCTAAAAAGGCAATAGCTCCTGTCAAAAGCAAAAAGAGCAGCGCGCGCTTTATCTTATAAGCAAGAGTAGTACGTTTGCGCCTCAATTGGCCCTCGAACTATCCAGAAAGGGGTTGTCGAAATTGAAATAATTGTAGGTAGCGCGCGAGATGTCGGCCATCAGTGGCGAACTGCGCTCCCACGGCAGCCACTCGTGCTGGAAAAATATCATGGAAATCACGTAGTCGCCGCCAGGCGAAAAGACAATAGCGGCATCGCCGTGAGTATCGCCTATCCAGGCGTGGCGATGCGCCACTGCTGTTCCCTCCGGGACGCCTTCCTCAATAAGGCTGCCTATACGGTTTTGTTTCATCACGTCTACGATCTGCTGGCACTCTTCGGCCCTGATCGTGTCTGGATAAGCTGCCACCAGAGGGCCGCCGGCGTCCTGCCCACAGTAGTAGAGCATTGCGAGCAACGTGCCCATGTCCTCGGCGGTCGTCTGCATGTATGGCGTGGGCTGCGTCAGTTGTCCTGGCGTTGTGTTTGCTGGCGTTTCATAAGTTGTACGCCCGCCGGGAACGGGCCCCTCGCCATAAGGAATGGCAAGAAAAGTATTCTTCAGGCCCAGGCGCCACATTGATTCGGTCATCAACTGGGCGCCAAGAAAGGGATTGTCTTGCCCGGCAATCACGTTTAGAAGGGCGTTAGGGGCGGTGGTGTCGTCGGTTAGTAACGTCCGGGTGATGCTGTTCATTTGCGACGCGGAGGGTGAGCTTTGCAACAGGCGATAGGTGTCCAGGACGATGGGCACCTTTAACATATCCATACCAGACATTGGCATAGCAGCATCGATAAAGACTTCCTGACCATTTTCCAGATCCAGAATAAATACGCTGGCAACGCCGCCAAATGCGCGCTCCTGTAGGTGGTTGACGATCAGCCGGCCCAGCAGCGTCATGTCCGGGCGCACCGGGCTTAGCGGGCTAAGCACCAGGTGCGACTCTCGCGCCGTAGGGCGGTAAAATGCGGCCGTCACGTCGGCGATACTTGCGTCAACGTCGGTGTGCACGCCGGCTTCACCGTACTGGAAGGTAAGCGTCGTGGGTACTGGCTGTGGTGGCTGCGCCGGCGTGTCGAACCCGCCGGCGATGGTCTCCAGCACGCGCCGTAACTCTTCGGCGTCGTGCCGCGCCCGTAGCTCGACCATCTCTACCTCTACCGGTCGGTTCCATAGAAAACCCCAGAACCCTGCCCAGAAATCCTGTTGCGAGCGCTGGTAATCAGCCTCAGTCATCATCGACTCAAGATCGAGCTCGAACTCTATATCACCTGGACTAACGGAGATCGATTCTTCTCCATGGAAGATTGTAACGTCGCCTTGCTCGTAACGGCTACTGATTAACTCGCGGGCGTCGTCTTCAGTCATGCCGCCCACCTCGACGCCGCCGACGGTCAGGCCCGCCGGCAGGTACTGGCGGAACGTTCCGTACTGGTAGATCTTGTATAAGATGAAGACTGCACCGGCAACGATGAGTGTCATCATCAACCATTGTCGAAGCCCAGGTGATGACCTGCTGTTCATGCGATTCGGTTCCGTTGCTCCATTTGATGTGTCACTCTCAGCCTAGAATTCTAACACAACAATACCGACCGTTCGAATGGCTATACTGCGGGCGGTTGTTTGCGTTCAGTTCGTTCTCATTTACTAATGAATGCGCAACTCTACACCCAGGCGTCACGTATAGCACAACAGACCGAAATCTTTAAGGAGAACATTGCCATGAAACCAAGATTGATGCGCAGTGAAGAAGAAAGAATGATTGCCGGCGTCTGCGGGGGACTGGCGCAGTATCTTGGCATTGATCCGGTACTGGTTCGTCTCGCCTTCCTATTGCTCTTTTTTGCGGGTGGCGTCGGCCTGCCTCTCTATTTCATCCTGATGATTGTGATGCCCAGCGAAGCGGATATTGACCTGTCACAATCTGCGATTGTTGAAAAGAACCTGGAAGGGCTTGGTGACACAATTTCTTCGAGTGTGGAACGAAGCCGCCAGCATCCAAATGGACCCGCCATTGCCGCAGGACTCCTCATCCTGATGGGCTTTTATTTCCTGTTCGAAAACTTTGGCTGGATCGATGGCGGCATTTTCTGGCCTCTCGCGCTAATCCTGCTCGGCGTCTTCTTGCTGGTACGCCGAGGGCAGTAAGGCGGTACGGCGGCCCATTAACGACCTGACGTGCGAACCGAAGCCAATTTGCCGCCACTAAGTGCGTTCCCTTACAAGCTGAGATCGTGCTCGCGCCGCCGTGCTTGTGCCGGCGGCGTTTTGTTGGCTGCCCAACCACAAAGGCAACGTGACGTGGAACGTCGTGCCTATTCCAACCTTGCTGTCAACCTCGATTGTGCCCCCATGGACGTCGACAATCCACTTGACAATTGACAGCCCCAGACCCGAGCCGCCATGAGCTCGCGTACGTGCCTTGTCGACCCGATAGAAGCGATCAAAAATATAGGGAAGGTCATCCTCGGGAATACCGATGCCTGTATCGGCGATCATTATCTGCGCCTGAGTTGCCGACTTGGAGAGGCCCAGGCGAACCGCCCCACCATCGACTGTGTATTTCACAGCGTTATCGGCCAGGTTTAAGATCAACTGCTTCAAGCGGTCGGCGTCGCCCAGCACCGACACCTGATCAACTTCCTCGAGGATGATGTCTACGGGAAGGTTCAACATAGATAATTGCCGAAATACATCCAGTAGGAGGGTGTCCAAAGCCACCGGCCTGCGCTCGATGGGCAATCCTCCTACGTCAGCGCGCGCCAGCAAGAGAAGGTCGTTGACCAGCCTTGTCATACGTTCGAGCTCGGCCTGAATATCGTCCAGAAA
>JAICPS010000077.1 GCA_025929715.1 Anaerolineae bacterium
GGATGGTGAGACGCTGCGGTTACGGGCTACGACGGGCCTGGCGCAGCGGATGCTAGGCCGGGCAACGTTGAAGGTCGGCGAAGGCATGACGGGACACGCAGTGGCGTTCAACAAGCCGGTACACGCCAGTGACGCGCAGCACAACCCCCATTTCAAATATGTGAGGGGCACGTCGGAAAGCGCCTTTCACTCGCTGCTGGCTGCCCCAATGCTCATCGAAGAGCAGCCTATCGGCGCCTTAAACGTGCAGACGATTGAGAACCATGAATATACGGAGCAGGAAGTGGAGACGCTGGCGCTGATCGGCGACCTGGCAGCGGGGGCATTGGCGAAAGCAAGGTTGCACGACAGCCAAAAAAGGCAGATCGAAGAGTTGCAGGCGCTGGCAACGGTAAGCGAGGTGGTTACGTCCCCACAATACCTCGACGATATCCTGGACGTAGTCACCGAAATGGCAGCCAAAGTGATGGGCGCGGCCCTTTGTTCTATCTTCTTGCTTGACGAGCGGGGAACCCACCTGGAGCTGCGTTCGGCTCAAAATGCCAGCGCATCGTACCGCCAGCGTCCGCCCCAACCCCTGAGCGTAGGGATCATTGGGCGCGTCGCTGCACACAACCGGCCAATCTATGTCCGTGACGTGCGCGTGCATCCGGATTATCAGGAGCACGTTCTGGCGCAACGCGAGGGTCTCGTCTCGCTGCTATCCGTGCCTCTCTGCGTGCGCGAGCGGGTCATTGGCGTCTTTAACTGCTATAGTGACATCGAGCGAACCTTTGCCGCGGAACAAGAGGCGCTCTTTCTGACGCTGGCAAACCAGACGGCGTTGGCTATCGAGCACGCGCGGCTGGCAACCAACGCCGCCATGGTGCGCGAGATGCACCATCGCATTAAGAACAACTTGCAAACGGTGGCAATGCTCATGCAGTTGCAACTGTCGGAAACGACGAGCGCCGAAGGAGCGACGCTGGATGCGCGCCAGGTACTGCAGATGAGTATGAACCGCGTCTATAGCATCGCGGCGGTGCACGAAGTTCTGTCGGAGCGCGGCTTCCACCTGGTGGATCTAAAAGAGGTTCTGCAGCGTATTGCATCGATGACCGGCGCCGGACTGACGGCGCCCCGCCAGGCGCTGCGCTTGTCTGTGGAGGGCGAGACGGTGCTGCTGCCGAGTCGCACGGCTACTAACCTGGCCCTGGTGGTCAACGAGCTGGTTCAGAATGCATTAGAGCATGCCTTCAAAGAGCGCGCGGTGGGCCAGGTGCTTGTCACGCTTGGCTATGCGCCGGACGAGCTGGTCGTGACCGTGAAGGACGATGGCAGCGGCCTGCCGCGGGATTATCATCCCGGGCTGGGTACGGAGCTAGTTGAAACGCTGGTGCATGAGGAACTACGTGGGCGGCTCGATTATGCGCGGTTGGACCGGGGGACTGAGGTGACGATTCGCCTGCCGCGGGCGGTGGTGGAGGAGATTTGAGAACCGGAGATTGACCGAACTGCGTTCGGGCGAGATTGGAGATTGGGGATTGGAGATTTTGATTGCCGACGACGAGCCGATTATTCGCATGGGGTTAAAGGCAATGCTCCAGGAGATGGGGCACCGGGTGACCGCTGCCAGCAACGGGCGTGAGGCGTTGCGGCTGGCCCGCCGCCAGCAGTTTGACCTGGCGATTCTGGATATAAAGATGCCTTATACTGACGGATTGCAGACAGCGCGCACCTTGGCGCTGACGTCACCGCTACCGGTGCTGCTGCTGACAGCCTTTAGCGAGCGCGACCTCGTGGAAGAGGCCAGCGACTTGCCAATTCAGGGCTACTTGGTGAAGCCGGTGCAGCCGGGACAGCTGTTGGCGTCGATTGCCGTCGCCCACAAGCGCTTTGTCGAGGCACAGGCGCGCGCGGCGCAGACGCAGCAGCTGGCGCAACAGGCAGAAAGACAACAGGTGATCGACCGCGCCAAGGGTAAGTTGATGGCCGGGGGGCTAAGCGAGGATGCGGCTCACCGCGTACTACAGCGCCAGGCGCGCAATGGGCGCCGGCCGATGCACGAAGTGGCGCAAGAGATACTGGACGCTTCCTAGCTTAGGCTGTCGAGAACCTCGACGCGCTGGGCGGCATTAATGCGTCCGTGTTGCTCCAATATTGCCAGCAGGCGGCTGATGGTGACTACGGAATGAAGGCGATAGCCCTGCGCTGCCAGCGCGTCCCGTCCGCCCTGCTCCCGATCGATGAGCACCACAGCATCGTGCACCTGCAAACCCACAGCCTTTAACGAAGCAATTGCCCGCAAGATGCTGTCACCCGTCGTAATTAGATCCTCGATGACCACGGCTGTCTGCCCCACCTCCCACGAGCCTTCGACCTGCTTTCCCGTGCCGTATTCTTTGGCCGTCTTGCGCGGATAGACGAGTGGCCAGCCGCTGTGCAGGGCGATGGCAGTCCCGATGGGCAGCGCGGCGTATGGATAGGCTGCCAGTATATCGAAAGAGAGGGCTTCGAGGAGCGCAGCATAAGCAACGGCGACCTCTTGCAACGCTCGAGGGTATGAAACGAGCAGACGCAGGTCAATGTAGATGGGAGACACGATTCCGCTATGCAACGTGAAGCGCCCCAGCCGGATGGCGCCAACGTCATAAAGGGTCACGGCCATCATTTCTAATTGGTCAGATGTCGTGGCCGATGCCATTAAGAAAGCTCCTGCAACAGGCGGCGTGGTTCGTCCAGAGAATAGGCGTGACTGTCAATTTCTTGCCAGGGATCTGGCATTTGTCCCAGGCGCCGAAAGATGTTCTGCAGGTTATATCGCCGAGAATCTAGCTTCGAATCGCTCAACTCACCCCACTCGATAGGCGTGGCTACCGGAGCTCCGGGCTTGGCGCGCAGGCTGTAGGGAGCTACGCTATTCTGCGCGTAGGCGTTGCGCAGGTAATCAAGAAACAGACGCCCGCGCCGTTTTGCCTTGCGCTGTTCAGTGGTCAACCGTTCAGGGTGACGCGCCGCCAGCACGCTGGCGAGATCGTGGGAGAACGTGCGCACGGTATCAAAATCGGCGCTACGATCCAGGGGCACCACGACGTGTAACCCACGCGAGCCCGTCGTCATCAGATAAGATGCCAGATTGACCTCCTCCAATATTGCGCGCAAGTCATGGGCTGCCTGCAACACCAGTTTAAAATTGTCGGCGGATGGGTCAAGATCAAAGATCAACCTGTCGGGATGGTTCAATTTGTCCACGCGGCTTAACCAGATGTGAGGCGTGATGCAACCCTGATTGGCCAGATAGACGAGCGTCGCCGCGTTCTCGCAGGTGATCTGTTCCTGTTGCTGCTCTTCCCCTTCGACGTCTATCAGAACACGTTCGATCCAGTCCGGGAAATAGTTTGGCGCCTCTTTCTGATAGAATCCTCCCGCGTCGACTCCGTTGGGAAAGCGATGCATCGTGACCGGCCGTGCCGTCATGTATGGCAGCATCGTCTCGGCCATGCGTTCATAATAATCGATGACGTCGCCCTTGGTGATACCGTCATCGGGAAACATCACTTTTTCAGTGCTGGAGAGTTCGACGGTATGCGAGCCAACCTCAATTCTTTTCTCACTCATTGATGAGGCCTCCTCGAGGAGGCGTCTGCATTTCCATAACTCTGACTCTTGCCGTTATTGATTCTCACGACGAGCATAGCCGACAGCCAGAGAAGTGTCGAACGACCGGGTCGCGAATTATGTTCGCTTTATGCTAAAATGGGTGTTGTGGCTATTCGTGATCTGCCATAATCGTCTACCAGACACGCGTTGACCCTTACACCCTGCCACTTTCACTCGCAAGGAGGACAAGCTCAATGGCCCAGTCCGTGTTCCCTTTGCTGCCCGCAGACGAATTGCATCCCTCCCGGGACACAATCCACATCTATAGCAGGTTGCTGGGCGCAGTGCGCCGGGCGCTGACGCCACCGCAGAAACACTGGTGGCATATCAGCCTGCGTGCTGCGGCCGCGGGGGTGACGACCACGCCCATACCATCCAATGACATGACATTCGAGATGCTGCTAGACTTCACGACGCACGAGTTTTGTATTTCTACCAGTGAAGGGGACTGGTGGGACATGACCCTGCGTGGACAGTCCGGGCGTGATTTTGCCGAAGAAACACTGGGGGCGCTGCGTACGTTGGGTGTAGAGGTGAAAATCGATCGCAGCCAGTTTAGCGACACAGGGCGCCGGCCATATGACACAACGACCATCGAGGATTATTGGCATGCTGCCTCACAAATCGACATCCTTTTGAAACAGTTCAAAGGCGATCTGCGTGAGGAAACGAGCCCGGTTCAGCTATGGCCCCACCATTTTGACTTTTCCATGGTTTGGTTCTCCGGACGTCTGGTACCGGGCCAGGATCCGGCCGACGCCGCACACGCCGACGAACAGATGGCGTTTGGATTCTCGACCGGAGACGAGGGTACCCCAGAACCGTATTTCTACGTCACGGCCTACCCCTGGCAGGAAGCGTTGCTGCAATGTGACCTGCCGGCAGGCGCCACGTGGCATACAGAAGAATGGAAAGGGGCGCTGCTCTTATACAGGACGTTGATCCAGAGCGAACAACCGAGAGAGCAACTACTCGATTTCTGGGGCACAACGCATCAGGCGGGGGCACGGCTGATGAACGGTCAGCCGTAGGGGGAGTCGTAGAGGTTACGACCTCAGTCTTTACTAAAAAGGGAGTGAAGTTGATGGGTGGTCAGACAGGGGACGATTCGTAAAGGGCGGCCTTGATCTGCAAAACATCGCGCCGAACCTTCTCGTCAGTCTCGATGAGGCCGGCAATCTTCTCGTAGCCGTGGAGTATCGTCGTGTGATCGCGATCGCCCAGATGCTGTCCGATCTGTGGGAAGGATGCCTCGGTTTCTGTGCGTGCGAGATACATGGCAACTTGCCGCGGGTGAGAAACGACACGGCTGCGGTTTTTGCTGCACAGCTTATCCATAGTCAGGCGATAGTAATCGATCACGGCCTGCATCACCTGCGGTACAGTCAGCTTGGCCGGTTTATTGACCTGGTCGGCCAGTGCAATATTGACCAGCTTCATGTTGATCGGTTCTCCGGTCAACTTAGAATAAGCGATCACCTTGTTCAGCGCGCCTTCCAGCTCACGTATGTTATTGCGAAAATGGTGGGCGATAAGCTCGATGACGCTCTGCGGCACCTGTACACCACTTTCGTCTGCCTTGGCATGCAAAATGGCCGAGCGCATTTCGGCGTCAGGCAGCTGGATATCCGTCATCAGGCCCCACTCAAAGCGAGACTGCAGGCGTTCCTCCAGCGTGACCATCGCCTTTGGCGGACGGTCGCTAGATAGAATCACCTGTTTGCCACTACTGTGCAGGTGATTGAAGGTGTGGAAGAACTCTTCCTGTGTGCTTTCTTTCCCGGCAATGAACTGAATATCGTCAATCAGAAGGACATCAGGGGTGCGATACTTATCGCGGAACTGTTCCATCTTTTGAGAACGGATTGACTGGATCAGGTCATTGGTGAACGTCTCTGAAGAAACGTAGCACACCGAGTGATCGTTATCGCGACACTTATGCCCAATCGCGTGCAAAAGATGTGTCTTGCCCAAACCCACCCCACCGTAAATAAACAGCGGATTATAGGCGCGTCCCGGCTGTTCCGCCACCGAGAGCGCAGCAGCATGGGCCAGGCGGTTGCTGGGACCCACGACAAAGGTCGAAAACGTATACCGATCGCTCATCTTTTCGCCGAGCGAGGTTCCATTAAGATCCATGGTGGCCTCCGGCGCAACACCGTTGCTCTCGCTGCGCTTTTGGAGCCAGTTACTTGCAGGCGCGGAATGGAAGCCATTGTGGCGGCGGACTTCGTCAGGCATGGCGCCGCCCACGACGAACCTTACGCTCACAGGCTCGTCGACAATGGCCGTAAGCGTCCTCAGTATCGCTCCCTGCAAGCGGTTCTCCAACCAATCTTTGGCGTAATCGTTCCTTACGCCGACGACGTATTCCCCCTCGTCACAAGCTAGCAAACGCGCATCTTTGAGCCAGGTGTTGAACGTGGCTTTGGTCATCTGCAACTCGAGTTCCCCCAGAGTTGCTTTCCAGGCAATTTCAGGCAGCATAGAGATCGTTTCGCTATTCTAAAGTTCTATCACACGCAGAAAACTCGATGGATGTGTCTTCGTGTGCGACTTTCCTGGCAGCGGGTGTAAGGTACGGCTATTCTAGTCAATGGCCCGGTATCGTGCAATGGCAATCCCGTGAAATTAGCTTAAAAGGTTCCACGTTTTTGGATCCTGTGTATTCGTCACGCGGATATGGCATAATGGTTGTCAGAAAAAACAACTGACAGGGATATTTCAATGCAACTCTATTTTATTCGACACGGACAGAGTCACGTAAACCTCAAAGAGTGGGCCAACGGCAACACGGACGAGGGCTTGACGGAGCTGGGGCAACGTCAGGCCCTGGCACTGGCCGAATGGCTACCATCGGAAATTGAGCGCGTCGACGTCATCTATTGCAGCACAATGCTTCGGGCGCGAGAGACCTCGGCCCATATCGCCCGCGCCTACAACATCGGCGTTCAGTTTGACGACCGTCTGCGGGAAATTGGCAACAACCGTCTCGATCATACGCCGTGGCCAAATGACAGTCTGCCTACACAGTATGCCGATTATTGGGCAAGCGAACGGCCGTTTGCGCCGGTAACACCGGTGGTCGACGGCGGCGAAACCATGATGCACTTTCGCACGCGTGTAGGGCTGTTCATTGAAGAGATGGTGCAGCGACACCCAGAACAGGTAGTGATCGCCGTCTGTCATGGCGGCGTTATCGAAACTGCCTTTGATCACGTCTTTAACGTCGGCCCCTTCCGCCACTGTGAAGTATGGGACTCCAACACGGGTCTTTCTTTCTTTGAATACGTCAACCACCCGCGACGCGAGAGCTGGCGGTTGCATTACCACAATCGCATCGAGCACCTGCGCCGCCTGGAATGGGGCCTTTCGCGCCTCGAACAAGGCGAAACGGCATCGGCTAGCAAAGGGCCGTGAAGAATTATGGCGCGGCGAGGATGGCTAGATAAAGGATGAAGGGTAAAAAGGTGATTACGGAAACAAGGCGGTGGTTGCGCACCAGGTAGAAGAGGCGTGGGGGACCCAGCAGGAATAAATACAGCACGAGGTTTAGGAAGAGAAAGTACCCTGCGCCCTGAATGCCGCTAAGGCGCGCCCATAATGCTTGCCACACTGCCGTAAAAACCACACCCATTAAGTTCACGCCAGTAAGTCCCAGCAACGACACAAGCCAATAGCGAGCAGTTGTTGGTTCGACGGTGGCTTCGGTATCACTGGTCAACAGCAGCATGTAAATAAGGGCCAGGCCGAACCAGCTCGCCGGGGTCAAGAGAAGGTAAATGGTTACAGATGGTTCGTCGAGTAAGCCACGGTTTATTGCCACCACCGAGTCTAGAAAACCGACGACGTAGGCAGTGGCAGCGCTGATTGATAGTGCAAAAAGGACGCCTAGAGCGCCGAGAATGTTCTTTTCAAATAGAAATGCAGGGAGCGCAATCTCCCGGCCCGAGAGCGGTCGTAATTTTTTTATGGCAAAAACGGAGAGACAAAAAAGGAGGAAGAAAACGCCCATCAGCACGGAATTACCGAAACTCAGGTCCTGAAACTGTCGGCTGAGCAGCGGTATCAGCAGGTACGCAAGCCCCAGTCCGGCGAGATCGGCCAGTAAAGAGGGTATATTTTTGTTCAACCGGCTCATTGGGCAGGGCTCAGTACGTGCGGCGCTGATATATCCTCTTGCGTGACTTCCGTCTCGTTCTCGCCAGTCGTATCGCCAGAAGGCGCGACCAAACTGATCAGCACTTGTCCGGGCCTGGGCGCCGGCTGACTATCGGCCGTGAAAATGTGAAGCTTATTCTTACTGGTGATCAAAAAGAGTGGAATTGCGTCGCTGCCATACTCTTTGTTGAAATCTTCATAGTCGAAGTTATCGCTGAGCTCGGTGGCTTTTACGATGGCGCCGTTGCGGAATTTCTCAATGAGATGGGCATATGTCATCTTAGGTCCAAAAAGAAAACGTCCTGTCAGATGTGCTGGTGTGACGGTATTGCTGCTGGTGACATCATCCATGGTTGCCATCGGGAGCTGATAGATTTCGGCGCGACTGAAGACCTCCGGAAAGTGGATCGCCGCCAGGGAATTAACTTCATTATTGGGCGTCATCGCTAAAAGGCGCCCGATGCCCGTCAGATCAAGATCCTCAAGCACATCTTCAGATAGGGCGTTGCCGTAATGAGTGTCCAATCCCTGCTTCTGGCCCTCGTGAATATTATGCCAGTTAGTGTCCAGCAACTTGGCGACAAATCCGTACTCTTGCAGAATACAGGCGATAGCGCGCGACAGTTCATGCGCGCCGACGATCAGTACGCCCTGAGGATCGTCTTCGGAAATATCTAAGCGGCGCGCCACCAGTCCGGCGGTCAGACCATAGAAAACGACTGTACTGATGATGACCAAAAACGTTAAGGAGACTAACTGCTCAGCCTCAGTCATTCCCGCTTCCACGAGATTGAAGGAAAAGACGGAGGCCACTGACGCAGCAACAATACCACGTGGCGCCATCCAGACCATAAAGATTTTCTCACGGAGCGTGAGATTTGATCCAAAGGTCGAGAGGAAAATCGCCAATGGCCGCGCAATGAGAATCAGCACGGCGACGAAGGCGAAGCCTGACCAGCCTAACTCAAGGAAATCCTGCGGCTGAATGCGTGCTGAGAGCACAATGAACAAAGTTCCCACCAGCAACACCTGGAGGTTTTCCTTAAATTCAGCGATACGTTTAACGGTCGCAAATTGCTGGTTGGCTAGGAGCAGGCCCATCACGGTCACTGTCAACAGTCCGGATTCAGGGTGCATTGCGTTCGAAATGGCAAACGCGAAAATGATGAAAAGGAGCGTTACGCCGGTCTGCAAGTGATCCGGGATCAGATAGCGCTTTAGCAGTAGAACAATTCCTGCCGCTCCCGCAATCCCAAGACCCACACCGATCAGTATGGTGGTAAGCACGCCAGAGACGACGACAGTGCCAGCCTGTTGGAATTCGCCGCCGAGTATCGCTTCAAAGATAAGGACTGCCAGGACTGCGCCGACGGGATCGATGAGGATGCCTTCCCACTTCAGTGCGGCGCCCACCTGTCCTTTGGGCTTGATCTGGCGCAGTAGAGGTCCGATGACGGTCGGACCGGTCACGATCAGAATGGCTCCCAGCAGCACCGATAAGTCCCAATTCAACCCAACGATGAAATAGGCGGCTAAGGCGGCGACAAGCCAGGTGACCGACGCGCCCACACTGATCAAGCGAAATATGGCGCCGCGCAATGCCGGGAGTTCTGAGAGGCGTAGCGTCATGCTCCCTTCGAAGAGAATGATAGCAACCGATATAGAAACTATGGGAAACAAGAGTGGACCGAGCAATTCGTCGGGATTTATCAGCCCGGCGACCGGTCCAGCCAAAAAACCAAAAAGTAACAAGATTAAGATTGAGGGTAGACGCAGACGCCACGCTAACCATTGAGCGCCCACACCGAACACGACAATGCTGGCTAGTCCCAGCAACAGTTCTTCAGACAAATTTCTATCTCCTCACGTCTAACAGTGTAGCGTCTCGATTATGGTCAAGAGCTTTTATCGCGGTCAACGGCCTGGTAAGAATCTTACACAACGTTTACGGTGACCGCGCCCCAGACTGGTTGTGCTACGCTGTTAAGTGTCAATATAATTGCTCCATGGATTTCCCCGTCCCAATTGTCGCGTTAGTTGCAGTATTGTTCATCGTTCTGCTCGCCGCCTGGCAAATGGGCGGCATCTTTGCTCGGTTCAAACTGCCATTAATCAGCGGCTTCTTATTCGCCGGGATCATCGCCGGACCGTTCGTCCTCGATTTTGTCCATAGAGATGATATCCCTCAACTCCTGCTCCTTGACGAACTGTCCCTTGCATTCATCGCCTTTGCCGCCGGCGCTGAACTGGAACGACACATCATCCAGAGCTATTTTCGCAGCATAATCTCCCTCATCGGTGGACAGGTGGTCGCCGTTATGGCCATCGGGATTGTGGCCTTGATTCTTATTAATGATATGGTCCCTTTCATGGCAGCTCTCCCCCAAGGAGAAGTGCTGGCCGTTGCACTGCTCGGCGCGACGATAATGATTGCCCGCTCGCCCTCCTCTGCGCTTGCCATTATCAAGGAGCTGCGGGCACATGGCCCATTTACACACAAAGTGTTGGGCGCAACACTGTTGATGGACGCCGTGGTCATCGTGATCTTCGCCGCTTCGGTCTCTGTCGCCGCAGTCCTTGTTGAAGGTGCAGGCTTTGATGTTGGCCTGCTCATCTTCGTGATATTCGAAATCCTGCTTGATCTTGCGTTGGGTATCCTCATCGGGCTGTTACTCGGCGCGATCATGAAGCTGCGCTACGATCTTCTTAAGAGCGCCATGATTTTGTTGCTCGGTCTAAGCGTTTTTTCGCTTTCGACAGAGCTCCACGAATTCCACCTGTTTTCGCTTCCTGTCGGGATTTTCTCCGAGCCCCTTCTAATCTGTATGACGGCCGGCTTTTTTGTAACTAACTACTCGCGTCTCGCAACTGATTTCCAGCAGATTCTTGAGAAAATAGCGCCTGGAGTGTTCCTACTTTTCTTCACTCTTGTTGGAATCGAACTCCAGGTCGACATTATCATGCAGACCTGGGGGATCTTGCTGATCCTCGTTGCCGTTCGGCTGGTCGGAATATTGGTCGGAACTGCTGCTGGGAGTGTGATCGCCCGGGACGCTGGGTCCAATAGTGTGCTGCTAGGCCTCGGTTTTGTCACGCAGGCGGGCGTAAGCGTCGGGTTGGCGAAGGAGATCGGGATCGAGTTTAGCACGTGGGGTTCCGAACTGGCGACTCTCTCCATCGGCGTCATCGTCATCAATCAGCTGTTCGGTCCACCTCTTCTCAAGTGGGCGCTCAACCGCGCTGGCGAAGCCCATACGCGTGCTGAAAGTCAGGAATTCGACGGCGTCCGTGATGTCGTCATCTTTGGGGTGAAACGCCAATCGGTGCAGTTGGCCCTTCAGTTGTTGGCCCACGATTGGCAGGTTAAGCTGGTCTGTGTACATCCCGAAGCTCTCCAGGACTTAGATGTGATGCAGGTTGATACTCATAGCATATCGCAAATATCTTTGGCTGAACTGCGAAAGCTGGATCTGGCTCAGGCCGACGCCATTGTCTCTTTCCTATCGGATGAAGAAAGTTTCCAAATTTGTGAAATGGCATATGAGCAATACGGTATGAATACGATGGTTGTGTTGCTAAATGACCGCGCCAACTTTGACCGCTTTCATGAATTGGGCGTCAAGGTTGTCGAGCCGAAAACGGCCGTTGTTTCACTCCTTGATCATTTAGTCCGCTCACCCATCGGCACTTCCCTGTTACTGGGCATGGACGGCCGGCAGGATGTCGTGGACATCGAAGTGCGTAACCCGCACCTACAAGGCCTGCTCCTTCGCGATCTACACTTGCCCCTGGAAGTTCTTATCCTCTCCGTGAGCCGAGACGGCCGCACTATTATTTCACACGGCTATACCCGCCTACGCCTCGGGGATAAGGTAACCATCGTTGGCTCAGAGGAAAAGCTCGACGAAGTGATGCTCCGCTTTGACGCCTAAGATAGGTTTGTTTGTGCTATACTTTTGAGGGTCAATCGTGTTAGAACAGGAGGAAACAGTGTCAAATATTGGTGTCATGATTGTCGACGACCATCCCGTATTCAGGCAGGGATTACGTGATGTCGTGGAAACAGATCCGCGCCTCCAAATAGTAGGAGAAGCTTCTGATGGCGAAACTGCTCTTGCCATAGCAGGCAGGGAGCAGCCAAACGTTGTCTTGATGGACATCAATCTGCCGACGATGAACGGCCTGCAGGTGACGCGCCAGCTAAGAGAGGAGAGTCCGGAAATCAGCGTAATCATGATTACCGGTTATGACGATGCGGAACAAGTTTTTCACGCGTTCCGCGCCGGCGCCTCGGCTTACTGCGCCAAAGATATCGCACCAGAAGAGTTGATCGAAATGATCCATGCCACGCACGAAGGTAAATACGTCGTGGGCCAGCAGCAAATGACCTACGAGGAAATGGTGGACTGGATTGAGGAGCGAATCGGTCGCATGCCTGGCGGTTTGGCTCAGGACGACGAAGAGATTTTTGAACCGCTCACACCTCGACAGATGGAGGTATTGGAGCTGGTGACGCGCGGTCTGAGCAATAAAGAGATCGCCTACAAAATGCACATCAGTCACCAGACCGTGAAGAACCATATGACTGCAATCCTGCGCAAATTGCGCTGTCAGGACCGCACTCAGGCTGCCGTCTACGCGCTGAGCCATGGCTGGATACGGCTAGACGATGCACAAAGCGGCAACTAAAGCGAAAGGTGGCGTCGTCGATGAGCTAAACTGCGACTGATTGGAATTTTTTGAGTCGGAGCGCGGGCAAAAAAAAGGGCGAAATTGGCGGTGACCTACTCTCCCAGGGGCTCGCGCCCCAAGTACCATCGGCGCTGACGAACTTTACTACCGGGTTCGGGATGGGACCGGGTGTACCCTCGTCGCTCCAACCACCAATCTCGCCCTGTGCGGGCCATACCCGGACAGCCCATAGGGGCGGCCGGTGCAGGCCGGATGAAAACAGGGGAATAGCGCGACGTAACGCACAGGACGACGACGATTGAGCCGTTGCTGCCTGCGCGGCAGACGGTCTGCATGTGGCAGACGGACAACTTCTCCGTATCATGTGCAAGGTAAGCCCTCAACCATTA
>JAICPS010000581.1 GCA_025929715.1 Anaerolineae bacterium
CCTATCTATGCGACCCGCAGATCCGGGAGGACGCCAGGGGACGCGGCGAAGATCCTGACGAGCTGCCGCGCACCTATGCCGGTCTGATCAACTCCGTGATCGACGGCCGGCCGGACGACCTGACGATCAGCGTCCATCTCTGCCGCGGCAATTTCCGCAGCTCGTGGGTCGCCGAGGGCAGCTACGAGCCCGTGGCCGAGATACTGTTCAACGAAATGAACGTGGACGCCTACTTTCTGGAGTACGACGACGAGCGCTCCGGCGACTTTGCCCCGCTGCGCTTCGTCCCAGACGACAAGACAGTGGTAGTGGGGTTGATCACGACGAAAACGGGCGAGTTGGAAGACAAAGAGGTGCTGATCAGGCGCGTGCACGAAGCGGCGAAGTACATGCCGCTAGAAAACATGTGCCTCAGTCCTCAATGTGGCTTCTCCAGCACGGTGCACGGTAACGAGCTGAGCGAGGATCAGCAGTGGGCCAAGCTAGAGCTGGCGGTGAATACAGCGCGAGAAATTTGGGGCGACTGATTGGGAGGTGACCGGCACTTCCAAAGTATGGATATCTTCGTCTCTGGCGTTGTGAAGAAACTGCCGATCCGTCTCCGAATGCTTTGAAGATGATTTCTTCATGTTTCGTAGCCTTTCGCATAGTGTAGCCACCCACTCACGGCTGCACCGCATCATCCCACCGGCCCGTGCGTCCAATCCGTCCAGCCCATGTTTTTACCGATATTGGCGGGATCGGTAGGGAAATTCGTGCCATACACGTCGTTGATCAGCCAGGGCACCCACGTGTCGTCCTCAACGGCCCACCAGGGCGTTTCGGGATAAGTCTGCTGCAGGTCATATAGGAACTGCACGGCGCGCAGAATGGCCTTATCTTCCCAATTCCACACGTCGAATCCCTGGCGATGGAGAATGTTTGCTTCGACGACGGTTCCCTGCAACGCTTCCCAGGGATAGCCCGTGTGGCAAGGTGGAAATCGGAACGTGCAGCCGCGCCGCATTTCTTCTGTCAGGGCGCCGTCGATGGGGTATCCTCCCAGGATCGCCCCAGCGGGATTAATTCCCACAGGCTGGTAAAGATTGGCTTGCCACGAACGGTCTGCTTGAAAGATGAAGTCTGAGTAGCTCTCCCAATCGCCGAGGAAGCCCTTGAACACCTGGGCCGTGCGCGTCAGCTCTTCCTCGTCACCCAGGTAGACCGCTATCGCCGCGCGGCTGGCTCCCGCCATCCGGCCCTGATTGGTGGCCCGCCGCTCGTCTTCGAGGACCAAGGATCCATCCACCCACCTTGCGTGGAGCAAACCCTGGATCCAGGCGCGGAACTGAGCGTTCAGCCGTGGATCGTATCCGGCCAAATCGATCAGATCGGCGGCGATGATGTAGGAGACCAGATTTCGGCCGACGATGACTGCAAGCCCGCCTCGCTCCGGCCGTGACCGTTTTCGCAGTCCGGTATGCTCTGTGCCGATGGTGTCCCTGATTGCCTGGGCAGCTTTATGCTGGTAGTGTTCGTCGGCTGTGCGGGCGTAGACGAGCGCGACGGCCAACGTCAGCACGTCGTGATTCGCCGTCCAGCCGGACATATTTGGTTCGCCAAGCCAGCCATCGGCCGCGGCCTTTAACCGGTACCAGGCCGGACCTTCCATGGGCAGCGCGGCCAGTTCCTCAGCGGAAATCCAGATGCCCTCAGGCGCCGGCGCCAATGTGCGCGACGGAGGCGTCGTCGTCGGCGTGGGCGTTGCCGTAGGCGTCTGTGTCGCCGTGGCGGTGGGCGTTGGCGTGGGTAGAAAGTAGGTGACCACGAGGAACACCGTGGGGTTGGCCGCGGGCGACGCCGCTGCATTCGGCGGCGGAATAGGCGTGACCGTCTGCACTGGAGTCGGTAACCTCAACACGCTGGCCTCCCGCAACGTCGCCGCATCAGCACATCCGGCAGCCAACGCGACCATCGCTATAGAAATCAGCGAGGCCAGAAGCCAGAATTGTGGACTACGCAAGACCATCCGCTCAATCTGCCTGTGCTAAACTCTTCCTTACCCAAATTGCGAAATGCCCAGGAAGCATGCTCGTCGCCCCATTGTTGGTTCCCCGTTGGCAGATGAGTCACGGAGCGCCGCCTCTATATTGTAGTGGACGACAGATCGCAATTCAAAAAGATATACCTGGAAATATGACTGGACCTATATCCCGATCCATAGACGCCGGTCGACGCGAACGTTTAGTCTGAAGAATGGAGGATCCATGTGAGTTCACAGCCTGGTCTTCCTGTCAACCCACGAGCGGGTTTCACTAATGGATCTATTCAGCAGCGTTATAACCCAAGGTGCGCGCCGGAAAATCTGTGTCGAGGGCATTGTTCAGGGCGTGGGGTTCCGGCCGTTTGTCTTCGGCCTGGCGTCTTCTTTAGGGCTGGCCGGCTTCGTGCTGAACGGAAGCGAGGGCGTTGTGATTAAGGTATCGACATCATGCGCTTGGAGGTCTGATGAGACAACTTCTTTACGGGCTCCTAACCGGACTTTGCGCCACGGCGCCGATGACTATGGTCATGGTGATCGTGCATCGCATGCTGCCCGGCCACGAGCAACACCCCTTGCCGCCTTACGAGATCACGATGCGGGCCAGCGGAAACGAAGGTGGCGATCGTGATGCGGGCGGCGCTCGGGACGAGGATCAGGATCGAGTGGGCCTTGCGCTCATCTCGCATTTCGCTTTTGGCGCGGGTGCGGGCGCAGTATACAGCCTGCTGGCAAAGGCGATTCCGCTCTCGGGCGCGCCGGCCGGCGCCGTCTACGGCCTGGTCGTCTGGGGCGTCAATTATCTCGGCGTGCTACCGGTAACCGGACTCTACCGCGCGCCGGATTACGAACCCCCTCGCCGCCACGCGATGATGATTCTTGCGCACCTCGTCTGGGGTTCGGTGTTGGGTTTGCTATTCCGGAAGCTTGCGCAAGAACCTCAGGACACCTGGGACCGGGAAGGCCACCTTCCTCCATCCCGGCGCCCGTTGGTTACACG
>JAICPS010000350.1 GCA_025929715.1 Anaerolineae bacterium
GTCACGCTTGATCCATATCTCCGGCCCGCCCAGATGCTTACTGAGCCGCTCCATTTTTTCCAACGGCGTCGGCAGGTGGGCGATGGGTTGTCGTCGAGGATAGGTTGGGTTCATGGGGCGGTTTGTACCATAAGTAAAGATTACAGACTAGAGACTTGGGATGCGTCCCTAGTCTCCAGTCTCTCAGTCCACCCACGCCACGTACAAACAATCCCCCTCGCCGTGCGTTACCAGCTTTTGGTAGCCGTGGGCGGGGGCGATGAGGCGGAGGAAGCCGTCTTCGACGATGGCCAGCCAGCGGCCGTCGGGGGTCCAATCGTAGAAGGGGAACTGCGACGGGTAGGGTGGGTAGTAGGCGCTCACCGCCAGAGACTCCTGCTCCTGCAGGTCGTAGAGCGCAAAGGTCCAGGTGCTGGGCGAGGGGTTCGCCAGCAGGGTCACGAGCAGCCAGCGCCCGTCGGGCGAAACGCGGAATGGGGGGTATCCGGCGGGCGTCAGCAGCGACGGGTAGCCGCTGGGCAGTCGTTCGAACTGCTGCAGCAGCTGCAATTCGCCGCTGGAAAGGCGGAGCGAAAAAATGGTGTACTTTGCCGTTGCCAGACCGACGGTGGTGGCGGCGATGAGCAGCCGGTCGCTGTCGCCGGGATTGGCCGCGACGTGGTTGATAAAGAGTAGCGGCGGGTTGTTCTCGTCCAATCGCCGCGCCAACTCGGCTACGGGGAGAACGATGCGCGGCAGATCTTCGCCCGCGACGGCCGTGGCAATTTGCATCGACGGCGCGCCGGCTTCGTGATCGTAGCGCACGTAACCATACCTCTCGTCGTCGAGCCAGAAGGGGCTGAGGCCGGCGCCCAGCGGGGCGAGCGGCCGGCCCAGCGCGTCGCCGCGCCACAGCAACTGGCCCTCCTGAACGAGCGTCTGCCGGCCGTCGGGCGACCAGGTGGTGTAGCCCGGCAGGTCGATCACCGCGCAGCCGTCCGGCCCGCAGCTGTTCAGATCCAGCCAGCGGTGCTGCGCCGCCTGCGCCTCGCCGATGCCCTGCAGCAGCAGGCGCGGTTGGTCCGATGCCGCCCAGCCGGCGGGGCGCGTGGTTTGCTGCTGCATTTCCTGGTCAAAGATGAGCTGCTGGTGGCCATCGCGCCACCAGTGCAGTCGCAGCCGGGCGGCGTCTTCGCCGCGCAGAAACGCCTGCAAGATGACGCCGTCTCCCAGCGGGCCAGGCATCAGGTAGCGGAACGACTGTTCGCCCAGCTCCGCCGTCCAACGGCCCGACGCCGGCACAAAGCGAAACAGGCGTGGGCTGCGGCCTTCGGCCGGAAAGCAGAGCAGTTGCAGCTCTTCTTCGGGCAGGGCAATAGGCGGGTTCAGGTTCTGGCGCATGGCGTTCAGGATGCGCGCCGTGTAACCTTCGTACAGGAGGCGGTATCCGGCTTCGTCCTGTGGTAGCCCCACCAGCGTGGGCGCGGGCAGTACGAAATCGCCGCCGCGAAAGACTGGGGTGAACGTGTCTCGGAGCGAGGCCAGCAGCAGCGGATCGCGCTCAAAGCGCACGGTCAGTTGCAGTTCGTCCAGGCACGTGAGGGGATCGTCTGGGATAGAATCACAGATCTCCTGCAGGTCGCCCGCCAGATCGGCGCCTATGCGTTCGGCGATTAGCCTATCACGCTGCGGAAAGATGATGTTGAGCCGCCCCAGCTCGAGACGCTGCAGCGCGCCCCAGAATTCGTCGTCGCCGGGCGACAGCAGCCAGCGTTCGCCGTAACGGTTATAGAAGTAAGTCTGGTGAAGATGGAGGGGCCGCTGCAGTTGCTCGTCGCCTGCGGTCGCGTAGCTGTGGTCCACGGTCACCGTCGCCGTCTGCCAATCCGGCGCCAGTTCCACCTCCACAATATCCGCCGCCTCGCCAGTGACCTCATACAGCAGGCCCAACTCCGGCCGGTTCAGCAGGCGCTGTTGCAAGAAGAGGTCGCGCTGTCCGCTCTTCCAGAGGGCATCCTGGCTGGATTGCTGGAAGAGAAAGAGCTCCAGGTCGCCGTTGACGACCGCGCTGTGCCACAGGCGGTAGCTGGCGCTCACGATTTCCTCGACGGCGGCTTCCTGAGCGCGGACGCGCTGCGCCTGCTGCCAGAAGAAAAGGGCCGCGGCGCCGATGGCGAGCAGCAGAATGAGCCACATGGCGCGCCGCGCGCGTCTGCCCCGCGCGTCTGCCGCGCCGCTCTCCGGGCCATCGTTGTCGACCGCGTCTTCCCAGCGCCAGCTAAATGCGCGCCGGCTAAATGACCGGCGGTTTATCCCTGCCTCACTATGCTGGCCGCGCACCGTACTTTTTGATCACCTTGTCCGAAACATCGCCGACATCTTCGCCCACGGCATAGAGATAGCGCAGCGCCGAATTTTCGCTGATATAGCTGAATTTCTGCGCCAGCGCCTTGCAGGTAGCGTCCGCGCCTTCGGACTGCACTTTGTTGCGCAACCACTGGCCAAAGGTGGCGTGCTCCTTAGCAGTGTCCACCATGGTGCGCGCGTTCTTGACGACGGCGTTTATTTTGGCCGAATTACGAACGATGCGCGCGTCTTCGCTGAGCCGTTCGACGTCTTCCGCCGTAAAATCGGCTACTTTTGCCGGGGCAAAGCCGTCGAAGGCGTTTAGGAAACCATCCCATTTGTTTTCCACCACCTGACGGCTCAGCCCGCCCATGAAGATAACCATGGTCATCATTTCCAGATAGCCCGCGTCGTTATTGGGGCGTTGGCCCGGCGTTAGGTTACGTGTTACAGCCATCTTTGTTAATCCTCATCTTCTCGAACAGCATCATCGTCAATAAATTTCTTCCTCAGCCGTCTCTCAACCGCGTGCACGACGCGCAGCGTGAGCAGAGCCAGGACCGTGCCGCCCACGGCGATGATAAATTGGGACAGGGCCACGGCAATGCCGATTGCCGCCGTGAAGAAAATAGAAGCTGCCGTCGTGAGCCCTTCTACGTCGCCGCGGCGCTGGATGATGGTGCCGGCGCCCAGAAAGCCAACGCCCGCAGTGACCGCTTCGACGATGCGGATGGGATCTGTGTTCACCACGCCGGAAGCAACCTCTTGCCGCACAAATTGGATTACGACGATGTTGCCCATCTGCACGATCAGGGTCACGGCCGACGCCACCATCATATGCGTACGCAGCCCGGCCGGCTTGTTCGCCGTCTCTCGCTCATACCCAATGAGACCTCCCAGAAAGAGGGAGAGGAGCATGGCGGCGAGGACTTGGAGTTGTGGCAAATAAGGATTTAGAAATTGCATTACACTATCAGATGATCATACAACATGTCCAGACTCAAATCTGGCACCACTGTGTGGTTTGTTTGCAGGGTGAGGCCGGCGGCGGCGGCGCCGAGGCGCATGCATTCGATAGTCGGAAGGCCGTTGGCCATGCCGAAGATGATGGCAGCCGTGATGGCGTCGCCGGTGCCTGTGCTGTCGACCATTTCGCTGTAGCGGGGCGGAATATAGCCGTTTTCGTCGGAGGTGGCGTAGGCCAGCCCGAAATCGGACAGGGTGACCACGCCGATATCGACGCCTAAGCGCACAAGCTGGCGGGCGGCGTCTACACTGGCGTCGGCATCATAGCCAAAATAGTCGATGCCGCAGAGATTGGCCGCTTCTACTTCACTCGGCGCCACCAGGTGCAGCGCGTCCAGATGCGGGCACAGCTTGTAGGCAAGGCGCGCGGAGGAAGGATCGGCGATGACGGGCACCTTGTACTGCCGGGCGAGGCGCATGGTCGTCTCGATGCTGCCGGCCGAAAGGCTGCCGTCGAACATTACAAACTGCGCCTGCCTGAACACGTCTCGGCGCCGGGTGAGATACTGCCCGGTGACGTGTTCCATCACGTGCGTGTCGTCGATGGCCACGGACAACGTGCCGTCCAGGTCCAGAATGGCCATGTAAGAGCCGGTGTGCTGGCCGCGGGCCAGGTGCACGTGCTCGACGTTTACGCCTGATTCGGCCGTTTGCGCCAGAAGTTGCTGACCGATGTCGTCTTCGCCGATGGCAGACACCAAAATGACCTCTGCGCCCAACCGCGAGAGGTTTTCGGCCACATTGCGCGCCGTACCGCCGCGCGCCGAGCGAATACGCCCGGGATTTGACGTCGCCGGCTCCAGCCCATCGTTGGGCTTACCCTTCACGTCCAGCAGCGTGGCTCCGATCACGAGAATATGGTCTGGCATGGTGTGTACCTCGGATGTTCTTAGTATGTTTCAACATACTTACTGTGCTTAGACACCGATTTCAATCGGTGGTCTGTCCCGGCGGCAGCAGCCCTCGCCGCAGCATTTCCAGCCGGCGGAGCACTTCGCCGTGCTCTTCGGCGGTGGTCGCGGCGCGTTCGAGGGCCTCCACCAGCCGCAGGGCAACGATTTCCTGGACCAGTTCCGCGCTGCTCTCGCGGCGGGCGTGTTGGATGCCCTGGAAGATGGCGCGGAGCATGTCTACCTCGGCCTGGGTGCGGGCCTCCTCTATGGTGGATACGGCTGCGGCGCGCCCTTCCACTTCGCGCTTGCGGTGCTGCTTTTCCCAATACGAGCGCCAGCCGCTGAGGTTCTCCGCCGTCACCTTCTCTGGCGGGCGCAGCGGGCCCATGCGCAGCGTAACGAGCTCGATGCCGCTTTTGCGCAGGAAATTGCGGGTGTTATCTTGCATCCACTGCAACAGCTCGGGGTGCGGCGCCGGGTCATTGTTCCCTTCACGATTGTCCGCTTCAGGGTCGAAAAGCACCTCGAGCCGGTTCTGGGCCAGGGCGTTGCGGAACTGTCCCGTGGCGATTACCAACGGTAGCGAGGGCCAGGACGAGACGTGCCCCGTGCCGTCCACTGCTTCGGCGTAAGCGGCGGCGCGCACGGCCTGCTCGCCGTAAGGGTAGGGCCGTTCGCGCGTGGGGCGTTGCGTCTCCGCTTGCGGCACCTGATTCATCGCGTCCTCGCTTGAGAAATAGCGGTCGTCGTTGCTCAGGCGAAAAGTCACGGCAACGTGGCTAGACACTTCCACGCCATCCTGGGTGATGCCCGTTACATCTCCCTCGCGCTCGTGCGGCCGCAGGTCCAGCATGGAGCGCACGTATTCGAAGGGCAGCAGTTTCTGCACGCCGGGTCCCAGCACGCGACAAAATCGGCCGTTATACTCGGTCACGATGACGTCGCTGTTGGGAACGACAATATTTCCCGGCCCACCAACGCGCA
>JAICPS010000001.1 GCA_025929715.1 Anaerolineae bacterium
ACCCACATTTCGGTCTTGCCCAGTTCGTTTCCCTCATGCGAGCGCGCATAGTCGTCGTTCGGATGGACTTGAACCGAAAGCTTGCGCTTAGCGTCCAATATCTTAATTAAGAGAGGGAACCTGTCCCGCTCAAGCGCCCATTCGCCAAGCGTACCGACGAGTGTAGGGCCTAAATCTCGATTCAATTGGGAAAGTGTTCTTCCGGCGAAGGGTCCGTTAATCACCTCGACGTCGCCATTTGGATGGGCGGCGATTTCCCAGCTCTCGGCGATATTCTTCCCGGCTGGCAGGGCGCGTCCCAGGCGGCTCTCCAGGTTGCGCCCGCCCCAGATGTAATCCTTCAGAACTGGCCTGAAGAGGAGGGGGTACAAAGATTTCGAATTACGATTCATCTGTAACGGCATCGCCTGAGTCCGTTATTTGGCTCTCAACGGGCGCCAGGTAAATGACGGCCAAGGGAGGCAGCGTTAATGAAATGGAATGCGGATAACCCTGCCGTGGGGTGGGGGAGCTTGCAATGACGCTCCCATTTGATACGCCGCTACCACCATACTCTTCGCTATCCGTATTTAGGATTTCCTTGAAATTGGCCTCAACTGTTACCGGAATGCGATAGTCGCGTCGCACGACGGGCGTGAAGTTGCAAACCACGACGATCATATCGAGACCATCGGCAGAATGACGGGCGAAGGCCAAAACGCTATTCTGGCTATCACGAAAATCGAGCCATGTAAATCCTTCCCACGAAAAGTCCTCATTGTGCAGAGCCAGACGTTCAGCATACATTCTATTGAGATCGCCAACTAGCTTCTGTAGTCCTCGATGTTTGGAGTCCTGCTGCAAAAGCTCCCAGTCTAGCGCCCGGTCTTCGCTCCACTCGCGCCACTGGCCAATTTCTCCGCCCATGAATAACAATTTCTTTCCTGGATGGCCATATTGATAGGCGTAAAGCGCCCTGAGATTGGCAAACTTTCGCCACACATCGCCGGGCATCTTGTCCAACATGCTGCGTTTTAAATGGACCACTTCATCGTGTGAAAAGGGTAAAACGAAGCGTTCGGTAAAGGCGTAGAGCATCGAAAATGTTAGTGAGCTGTGGTGATATGAACGGTGAATAGGATCATTTGACATATAGCGGAGCGTATCGTGCATCCAACCCATGTTCCACTTTAGATCAAAGCCGAGCCCGCCTTTTTGTGTCTCGTTGGTCACGCCCCCCCAGGCTGTTGATTCTTCGGCTATTGTCAATACACCCGGAAACTGTTCGTGGACGCGGTCGTTAAAAGTACGCAGGAAATCAATAGCCTCCAGATTTTCGCGACCTCCATAGCGATTAGCTATCCATTCACCTTCCTCCCTGGAAAAGTCAAGATATAGCATCGAGGCTACAGCATCGACCCGCAGACCGTCAATGTGGTACTTATCCAACCAGAAGAGTGCGTTACTTACCAGGAACTGGCGCACTTCATTGCGACCATAGTTAAAGATGTAGGTCCCCCAGTCAGGATGTTCGCCCTGACGAGGGTCGGCATGTTCGTAAAGATGTGTGCCGTCAAAGAAGCCAAGGCTGTGCTGATCCTTGGCGAAGTGGGCGGGTATCCAATCAAGGAGAACGCCGATACCTTCCTGATGACAGGCATCGACAAAGGCCATGAAATCGTCGGGCGTGCCGAAACGGCTGGTGGGGGCAAAGAATCCGGTAACCTGGTAACCCCACGAACCATCAAATGGATGTTCGGCAACGGGCAGCAATTCGATGTGCGTATAACCCATTTCTTTGACGTAGGGAATCAGTTCGTCTATTAAATCACGATATGTAAGCCATTCCCAACCGCTTTTCCGGCGCCATGACCCAAGGTGGACTTCGTATATGGCCATGGGCGCCGAGAACTGGTCAATCTCGCCTCGGCGGTCAATCCAGTCGGTGTCTTGCCAGTCATATTGGTTAAGATCCCACACGATCGACGCGGTTTTCGGTCGCATTTCGCTGTAAAAGCCGACAGGGTCGCTCTTGGCAACCATGTATCCATGATAGCGCGTCTTTATCTCGTATTTGTAAAGCTCTCCTGTGCCTAGGCCGGGAAGAAAAAGCTCCCAGATTCCGCTGTCGTGATGTAAGCGCATGGGGTGGCGACGCCCATCCCACTGGTTGAAATTACCAATGACGCTCACACGCGCGGCGCTCGGAGCCCAAACAGCGAAACGTACGCCATCTACCGCCTCGACGGTCATACGGTGAGCGCCTAGCTGCTCATAAATCCTGGCGTGTGTGCCTTCGGCCAACAGGTACTCATCGTAGTCGCTTAATGTAGGAGGAAACCGATAAGGATCTTCGTGTATCCGTGAATTTCCATCAAAGTCCATCCAACGCAACCGGTACAAAAGCGGAACCTTTGCTCGAGGGATAGCGGCTTCAAAAAATCCATCAGAGTGAACTCGGCTCATTTCTATCTCTTTACCGCTCTCCAGAAGCACCACCACTGACTGTACATTTGGTACAAACGCGCGTACGCTTAAGCCGCCATCCACCGGATGGGGTCCAAGTACAGAAAACGGATCGCCGTGATATGCGTTCACAATCGCTTCAATGGCGCTTGATGAAACCGTAGGTAGATCGAGATCTAACATGAATCGTCCTTGTAGGAGATCAAAATTGGACGTATGCTCTGACGCCGGGTCAGAAGGAGTACTGTCGGTAGTATGCCTGGATTCGACGAATGGGGCAATTGGCTCACTACCACACTCTTCATGTTTAGTTTAGCTAACATTGTTTAAATTAAGTATAGACTGTTTTGTAGCGGCATGACCCCTCCTCTTTGGCCCGTCTGCCAATTGGATGAAATCGAAGGAGAATGACCAATATGCCTGAAATGCCCAAGACCTATGATTTTTCTGCCACGGAAGAGCGCCTATATCGCTGGTGGGAGGAAAACGGCTGGTTCAGGCCGGAGGCACGCCCTGACAATGCGGAACCATTTGTCATATCCATCCCCCCGCCCAACGTCACCGGCGAGCTGCACATGGGCCACGCCATGTTCGTTGCTCTTGAAGACTTGATGATTCGCCGCGCAAGAATGCAAGGATACGCTGCGCTGTGGGTACCCGGTACAGACCATGCCGGTATTGCTACGCAACTTCAGGTAGAACGGCAACTTCGGGACGAAGGTACTTCGCGGCGCGAAGTTGGCCGGGAAGTGTTCCTGCGCCGGACCTGGGCCTGGAAAGAGAAGTATGGTGGCTACATAACCCGGCAGTTGCGGCGCCTCGGCGCCTCTTGCGATTGGACCCGCGAACGCTTCACATTAGACGAAGGCCTGAACCGAGCGGTAAATGAGGCATTTGTTCGCCTTTACCGCATGGGTCTGATTTACCGCGGCGAATATCTGGTGAACTGGTCACCGGGTTTGCAAACGGCCGTCTCGGATCTGGAAGTCGAGTACAGCGAGGAAGCGGGCTACCTATACTATTTCAACTATCCGGTAGCGGGTGGCGACCATATCGCGGTGGCAACGACGCGGCCCGAGACGATTCTCGGCGACACCGCTATTGCCGTACACCCCGACGACGAACGTTACCACGATTTGATCGGTAAGAGTGCATTCGTGCCGATTCTCGGACGGGAGATACCTATCATCGCCGACGAATACGTTGACATGAGCTTCGGTACGGGGGCGCTGAAAATCACACCGGGCCATGACCCCAATGACTTTGAAATTGGGCGTAAGCACAACCTGCCTATCATCAACGTGATGAATCGTGACGCGACCATGAATGGTGCGGCAGGTCCCTATGCCGGCCTTGACCGTTTTGAAGCTAGACAGCGTTTTTGGGCTGACATGGAGGCGCAGGGCCTCACACTGCGCCAGGAACCGTACACGTTAAATGTCCCACGCAGCCAGCGTGGAGGTGAAGTCGTAGAACCTCTGGTCAGCAAACAGTGGTTTGTTAGCGCCGAACCCATGGCGCAACTGGCTTTGGAAGCTGTTGAAAGCGGACGAGTAAGAATTGTGCCTGAAAGGTTCAATAAGGTTTGGCAGAACTGGTTAGAAAATATTCGGCCTTGGTGCATCAGCCGGCAGTTGTGGTGGGGACATCGCATTCCGGTGTGGTACGTCGATGGCAATGAAGGCCAGTTTGTCGTTGCCCACAGTGAGGCAGATGCGCATAGGCTGGCGCACCGGCATTATGGCGAGGATATACAACTTGTGCAGGATCCAGATGTGTTGGACACATGGTTTTCGAGCGCCCTCTGGCCATTCAGCACACTTGGATGGCCAGAGGAAACCGCAGACCTACGCAGGTTTTACCCGACAGACGTAATGGAGACCGGGTATGACATACTTTTTTTCTGGGTAGCGCGTATGGTCATGACCGGCACGCTTTTCACGAACGACGTGCCCTTTCACACCATTTATTTGCACGGTCTGGTTCGGGATGAACATGGTCGCAAGATGAGTAAGACGGCTGGAAACGTGGTGGATCCACTGGAGGTGATCGATGCCTATGGTACCGATGCCCTACGCTTCACACTGCTCACCGGTGGTTCGCCAGGCAATGACCTCAATCTGTCCCTGGACAAGGTTGGCAGCAACCGCAATTTTGCCAATAAGATCTGGAATCTTACGCGCTTCATTGTCAAGAACTTGGAGCAGGTCCGCGTTACCGACGTCCCTGCTGCCTCAGAGAGGCCGGAACTAACGGTTGCAGATAGCTGGATCATGACCCGATTGACGATGACGATAGAAAGTGTGGACCGTTTGCTGGATGGCTATTACTTCGGCGAAGCGGGACGGCAGATTTATGATTTTCTTTGGGGTGATTTTGCTGACTGGTACGTCGAGATCGCCAAAGTGCAGTTAGATCGGGGCGGACCACGTGCGTGGCAGACGCTGTCAATTTTATACGAGGTACTAGATGCCGGTCTGCGTCTGCTCCACCCTTTCATTCCTTTTGTGACGGAGGAAACCTGGCAGCAACTGCAGCATGCGTTTGGCGAAGCCAGCTTAAATATTGTTCCCGATTCTGTACGGGAACCAGCGCTGATCGTCGCCCAATGGCCGCGGCCCGGAAAAACGTATGAGGGAGACGCAGCGAACTTCGAGCGCTTGCGTGAACTCGTGGGGCATATTCGATCGACCCGCGCGGAGTATGATGTGCCGGCCGGCAAACAGGTCGAGGCCTTCATAGCCGCTGGCGCGCTGGCGCCGTTTCTGGAAGCGCAGCGTGATGCGCTGGTCTTCCTGGCGCGACTTGACGGCGAGCGCCTAACGATCGCAAGCGATCTTCCCGCGCCAGAGCAGGTTGTCACCATTTCGCTTGGCGATCTTACTTGTTACCTGCCCCTAGCAGGCATGGTCGACGTGGATCAAGAGCGGCAGCGGCTTGAAGGTGAGACGAGGGAAGTTGACCAACAGATTGCCCGGCTACAGGATCTTCTGAATGGGCCGTTCGCCCAAAAGGCGCCAGCAGAGATTGTGGCGCAAGAGCGGAAAAAGCTGCAGCGCTTCGAAGCACAAAAGTCGGAGCTTGCAGCGCGTCTGGCTGATTTGAGATAATCATCATCAGAAGCTACAATGCCCCTGTTTCAACTTGTCCTGGCTTCAAGCCACCACATCGTCAATAGGCCCATCGTTCGGCCCATATCCAACTTCCGAAGAGGATCTTCGAAATGGCAACACCCCAATCCCTGAGTGCGGAACAACTTTTCCAGCGAACGAATCCTGAACAGTTCAATTTTGACACAACGGCTAATCTCGACGGGCCGGTCACTGTTGTAGGGCAGGAGCGCGCCCTCGATGCAGTGCGCTTCGGTATCGGCATTCAGCAAAAAGGTTACAATCTTTATGCCCTCGGCCCCCATGGTTTGGGAAAATATGATGTAATAAGCCGCTTCATAGAAGAACGCGCGGGAGAAATGCCTATCCCCTCGGATTGGTGCTACGTTCACAACTTTGATCAGTCGTACAAGCCCCGTGCCCTTGAATTACCCGCCGGACGCGGCGTCCAGCTACGCGACGACATGGCACAGCTCCTGGAGGAGCTGCAAGCTGTCCTACCGGCTGCCTTTGAAAGTGAAGAGTATCACGCCCAGCGCCAGGCCATCGAAGAAGAACTTAAGGAGCGACAAGAAAGCTCATTTGAAGAGCTGAAGAATAAAGCTCAGGAACGTAATATCGCCCTCGTCCAGACCCCTTCAGGACTGGCTTTTGCCCCCATGCGTGAGGGTGAAGTGATCAATCCCAAAGATTTCCTCAGCATGCCTGAATTGGAGCAGAAGCAGGTGCAGGGTGAAGTTGAGGGTTTGCAGGAAGAGCTCCAACGCATCATGCGCCAGATGCCGCAGTGGCAAAAAGAGACGCGAGATCGCGTTAAAGAGCTGAAAAGAGAGGTGGCAACGTTCACAGTAGCACCTCTGTTCGAGGAACTCAATAATAAGTACGCCGATTTGTCAGAAGTTGTTCGTTACCTGGAAAATGTGCAGGCGCACGTCATCGAGAATGTAGATAATTTCCTGCAGAAGAATTCTGACGAAGAGAATCCGCTGGCAGCGATGATGCGCGGACAGCGCGCTACGAGCCAACCGCCCTCCTTCGTCGAATATGAAGTGAATTTGTTGGTCGACAACAGCAAGAGCGAAGGTGCACCTGTTATCTACATCGAGTTACCCACCTATCAGAATCTCATTGGCCGCGCGGAGCACATTTCGCAGATGGGTGCGCTGCTTACGAACTTCACGCTCATAAAACCTGGCGCATTACACGAAGCCAACGGTGGGTACCTAATTCTCGACGCGCTCAAGCTACTTCAACAACCATACGCCTGGGATGGGTTAAAACGAGCGCTGCGTACCCGAGAAGTAACAATAGAGTCGCTCGGCCAGATGTATAGCTTGATCAGCACGGTCTCATTGGAACCCGAGCCAATTCCGCTAGATATCAAGGTCGTCCTCCTTGGTGAACGCCTGCTCTACTATCTACTATCGCAGCACGATCCTGAATTTGGCGAACTGTTCAAAGTGATGGCCGATTTCGATGACGAGATGGAGCGCAACGCAGAGAACAGCCTCGCCATGGCTCGGCTTATTGCTTCCCTCGTCCAACGCGACGAATTACGCCACTTTGATCGAGGGGCAGTAGCGCGTATTCTCGAGTACAGCGCGAGAGAGGTGAGCGATAAAGAACGGCTGACAACGCACCTTGAAAAGATCACGGACCTGCTGCGCGAGGCGAATTATTGGGCCGGAGAAGCGGGTCGTGATGTTGTCGGGGCGCAAGACGTGCAACGGAGTATTGACGAGCAGGTAAGGCGCGCCAGCCGGCTCCGCGAGCGCATGCAGGAATCAATTCTACGCGACGTCGTCTTCATCGACACAACAGGCGAGGCCACCGGGCAAATAAACGGCCTTTCTGTGATTAGCGTGGGTAGTTACATGTTTGGCCGCCCAAGCAGAATAACTGTCCGTGTGCAGATGGGAAAGGGTGAAGTGATTGATATCGAACGGCGTGTCGAACTAGGTGGCCCTATTCACTCCAAGGGCGTGTTCATTCTCTCCGGATTTCTCGGCAGTCGTTATGCGACGGACCGGCCGCTTTCACTGTCGGCCAGTATCGTGTTCGAACAGTCATATGCCGGCGTCGAAGGAGACAGCGCTTCATCTGCCGAGCTATATGCGCTACTTTCAGCCCTCGCCGAAGTGCCCATCAAGCAGTCATTTGCCATCACAGGTTCCGTAAATCAGCATGGGCAAGTGCAGGCGATTGGCGGCGTGAATGAGAAAATTGAAGGTTTTTTTGACATCTGCAAGGCACGGGGTCTCACAGGCGAGCAAGGCGTGCTCATTCCGGATTCCAACGTACACAATCTAATGCTGCGCGACGACGTGCGTGAGGCAGTCGCTGCCGGGCAATTCAGCGTCTACGCGGTGTCCCATATTGATGAAGGCATCGAAATTCTGACTGGGATTGCCGCTGGCGAACTGCAAGAGGACGGATCGTATCCGAAGGGCACGATAAATTATAGGATTGTGCAGCGTATCGACGAGATGGCCGAACGTCTGCGAACGTACAATACGCCCGCCCCCCAGGATTCTGAGGACGGGCGCGATCAGAGCCGCGGAGCGCACGAAGAAGAATGACGAGACTAATGATATGAGCGATGAAGAACAGGACCAGAAAGTTGAGGAGACCGGGGAGTTAGTTATAAATCGCATCCTGGTCGCGTTGGATAATTCCACGCACAGCATTGCGGCGCTTGAAGCCGCCGCCCGCCTCGCAGCAACCATGCAAGCGGAATTAATGGGTCTCTTTGTGGAAGACGTTAACCTGCTGCGTTTGGCAGCCCTGCCTCTTGCAAAAGAAGTGACGTGGCCATCTTCAGCGCGTCGCTCGCTTGACGAAGCGCGTATGGCGCGCGAACTACATATTTTGGCGTCACAGGCTCGGCGGGCGCTTGCCATCGCTGCCGAACAGGCCGAAGCAGAATGGACGTTTCGGGTGGTGCGCGGTACCGTCGCCGAAGAAGTTTTAAATGCAGCTCTGGAAGCAGATTTGCTGTCATTAGGCCGCGCCAGCCGTCCGCTTACCAGAAGAGTGCGGCTCGGTTCGACGGCGCAGGCCGCGGCAGCGCGGTCTGGACGTCCCGTATTTCTGGCGCGCAGGGGAGCCAATCCAGAGCTACCCACTGTTGTCACCTATGACGGCTCACGGGTTGGCGCCCGGGTACTCGCAGCAGCTGCTCGTATGGCGCAGGCAAACGACAGCAATATCATCGTTCTGATTATGGCGGATGATGCTGACCAGGCGCCGCAACTTGCCGAGGAGGCTAATAGATGGCTCAAGGACAGGGTCGCTCATGCAGAATATCGATTCCTTCCGATAGACGGTGAGGAAAGCGTCCTCGAAGTCCTCAAGCAAGAACGATGTGGGCTGGTTGTCCTTGGCGGCGAGACTCATTCGCTTCAAGGGCCGCGGCTCAACGCTATGCTTGACGAGCTAGACTGTCCGGTCATGCTTGTCAGGTGAACTATAGGACCAGCGATCGTCCGCGGTAGATTGTCCAAGCTATGAAGATTCACTGAGAAAGCAGGGGCGCCCTAACGGCGTTTTACCTGGGTTCGTTCCTTCTGCGCTATAATTCCGACTCTGAATAAAGATGCACAATCTAGAACTATTCTTCTTATAAAAAACTGCTTATGCGCAGACGTTGGTTGCTTGTCGTTCTTCTGATCGCCATTCTTGCCGGTGCCACCTCACTATGGCAGCTACCGTCGCTTCTCACGGCTATTCCCAGCCGCTATGTGGCGCGGCTACCGGCACCGATTCAAACGCTTGGCGCTCGTGAACACATCGAGGTACTACCCACCGCGGCGATAAGTAGCGATATTGATCAGATTTTGGCTCCAGATTTGGAGGATTCTTCGTCGCAGGCAACCACCAATCCAGTTCCGCCAACGCCAACACCGCCGCCGACGATAGGCGGGCGCGCGACCGTTGAAACGGAGAATACTCCTACCGCAACTACAATACCCTCTGCAACCCCCACTGCCCCCCCTACCTCAACGCCCGTCGCTCTGCCATCGGCTCAACATTTAGCCGGCGTAGAGCACCGCATCCAAACCTGGAATAATTGTGGGCCGGCGACGCTGTCCATGGCGCTATCCTATTTCGACCTGCCGCACACGCAGGAGCAGATCGCCGCTGTGATGAAACCTGATCCCGAAGATCGCAACGTTACGCCCGAAGAAATGGAGCTCTACGTCACCGAGAATACTGGGTTGTCTGCCCTCAATCGCACCAACGGTAATTTGCAGACGCTGCGCCACTTACTCAGCGAAAATATCCCGGTAATCATTGAGTATGGGCTTGAACCTGAGAACGAATATCGCTGGTTGGAATGGATGGGTCATTATTTGTTGGTCGTAGCCTATGATGACGAGAAGCAATCGGTGTGGGTGTATGACTCCTGGCCGCGCACCGGCGAAATTCCCGACGAGAACTTTGTATTCGAAGAGCTGGAAATCAGCTACGAAGAGCTGGATCGCAACTGGCGACAGTTCAACCGAAACTATATCGCGCTCTTTGAGCCGTTCCAGGCTGAAGTCGTAGCCAAGATCGTTGGCGAGGATATGGACGATACCGTCATGTGGCGCAATGCACTTCAGACGGTCCAACTTGAGCTTTACCAGGAAGAAGACAACGCCTTCCTGTGGTTCAACCTGGGAACAGTATTCAACGCTATGGGCGAGTATGAGCGCGCAGCTGCTGCCTTTGACCAGGCGCGCTCCATCGGACTCCCCTGGCGTATGCTGTGGTATCAGTTTGGACCCTATGAAGCCTATTATCAGACCGCGCGATACGATGACGTAATCCTACTGGCCGACGTCACGCTAAAAGATCGGCCTTATTTTGAAGAGTCATATTATTACAAGGCGCTGGCGCAGATTGAGCTTGGCGACGTCGAACAGGCTCGCGAAAACTTACAGAGAGCGGTCGACTTTAATCCAAACTTCATGCCGGCAAGTACGGCTCTAGAAGAGCTAGAACTGGCCAGCAATTGAGACGCCCTTACGGACCTCTGCTTGCACTATACAAACAGAGTAGTCCATCCATGAGGCATACCCATGACGACGCGAACAAAGCGAATCATTATCATAATTGCCCTTGCACAGATTCTCCTGGCCCTCGGTGTTTTTGCGCTCCCGAAGGTAGTCCAGGCGCTTCCTGGCCGCTATCTTGTGCGGCTGCAAAACCATCCATTAACGAGCGGCATCGTCGAACGCATCTCCACGCCATTTCCAAGCGCCCTGCCAGTTGCCGATGGCAGCGCGACGCGAGCGTCCGTCGCACTCGACGAATTGCCAGAGATTCCCGGATTGCCAGAAAATCAGCAATTGGCCTCCACGACCCCAACTGCACAGCCAAGCCCTACCGAAACACCACAAGTAGCCACCACGCCAACCCAGGAAGTTACCGCGCCGCCACCGACCGAGACGCGCACGGCGACGCCATCACCTACGCCAACCCCGCTGCCCGAGCGCGTTTTGCTTGAGGATCTGATCACCGTGGTGCAGGGCTTCAATAATTGTGGTCCGGCCAATTTGACCATCGCGCTTAATTATTTTGGCGACGACACCACCCAGGAAGTTGCGGCGGCTTATCTTAAACCGAACGAAGAAGATCGTAACGTCAGTCCCTGGCAGATCGATGAATATGTGAACCAGTTCACAGCACTTCGTTCTACGGTCCACAGCGGCGGAGACTTGGAGATGCTGAAACAGCTCATCGCCGCAGGCTTTCCTGTGGTCATTGAAAAAGGCTATGAGCCATCGAATGGGACTGGTTGGTACGGTCATTACCTGACGGTTTATGGTTACGACGAAACCGCCGAAGAATTTTACAGCCGGGACACAAATCTAGGACCTTTTGACGGCAGCCCGCGCGTTGACAGCTATGATGAGTTCAATCACTGGTGGCAACAGTTCAACTATACGTTTTATGTTGTATTTCCAGAGTCTGATGTAACAACCGTGATGGACATAATCCCAGACGTATTGGAGGAAGAGGCAAGCATGTGGCAATACACGGCCGAGCTGGCGCGTGAAGAGATACGGCAGGATCCTGAGAACGTCTTCACGTACTTCAATCTCGGTGTGAGCCTCACACGTCTCGGCGAACTAAGCGGTGATCCGAGTTACTATAACGAGGCTGTGCGTGCATTTGACCAGGCGCGGGAGATCAGCCTTCCTCCACGAACCCTATTTTACGAACACCGGCCGCTGATGGCCTATTGGAAGGCCGGGCGACTGGATGACGTTATAGGATTGACAGACGCCGTATTAGATGTATCGGGCGGCCGCTGGGTAGAAGAGATATTTTGGTATCGCGGCCACGCGCTGGCCACTCAAGGTGACCTGCTTGCGGCGCATGATGCATACACTGCGGCTTTAGAAGTAAACAGTAACTTCTATCCGGCGCAACAGTCGCTGGACTGGGTTAATTCGTTGATTAGCGGTTAACACCGAGGACAGCCAAAATTCCACGAACGCCGACTTGATAAGCAGGAGGCCCATCTATGACCGAACGAGATTTCAAGGTAACATACGCCACGCTTTCCAGCCCCAGTCCTAAGCTACACGAGATGTTCGACGATGCCGTCGAAAGGGCCAAGGCTGATTTTGGCAGGACTTTTCCTATGTTCATCAATGGCGAGGAGCGCTACGCGGACCAGACGTTTACTAAGGTGAGCCCGGTCAACCTCGACCTGGAAATGGCTCATTTTCAGAAAGGGACCGAACAGGATGCTCGTGATGCCGTCGCAGCAGCGAAGGCTGCGTTTCCGCGCTGGAGCCGCACACCATGGCAGGAGCGCGTAAGTCTGTTGAGAAAGACAGCCGATTTGATCAGCGACCGGCTCTTCGAGATTGCCGCCATCATGAGCCTTGAAGTCGGCAAGAATCGCCTGGAATCGCTCGGGGACGTCGAAGAGACGGCAGATCTCATACGTTACTACTGCGACCAGATGGAAGAGAACAACGGTTTCGTCGTGGAAATGGGAAGTGAAGGCGAACGACAGCACAATCAGAGCGTCCTCCGCCCTTACGGTGTTTGGGCAGTCATTTCGCCTTTCAACTTCCCCTTTGCTCTCGCCGGAGGTCCGAGCGGCGGCGCTCTGGTAGCCGGAAACACGGTTGTGTTCAAACCGGCGTCTGACACAGCATACAGTGGTTGGCTGCTGACTGAATGCTTGCGCGATGCCGGTTTGCCCGACGGGGTCTTTAATTTTGTGACCGGCGGCGGCCGCACTGTTGGCGCGACCATTGCCGAGCATCCTGATATTGCCGGTATTACATTCACCGGGAGCTACGAAGTCGGCATGGACATCTATCGAAAGTTCGCGCAGGGAAAATACCCGCGCCCTTGTATCGCGGAGATGGGCGGTAAGAATCCATCGATAATTAGCAAAAAAGCCGACCTCGATAAGGCCGCAATGGGTGTGATGCGCTCGGCGTTTGGCCTTCAGGGCCAGAAATGCTCGGCAAATTCGCGCGTATTCGTCCATGACGATGTGAAGGAGCCCTTTATGGAGAAGCTGGTTTCGCTGACCAGTGAAATTCAGGTGGGTGACCCTTCGCGCCGCGAATACTGGATGGGACCTGTCATCAACAAAAGCGCGTATGACGACTTCAAGCGTTTTGTGAAAGAACTTGCCGAGAGCGGGCGGCTCGTCTATGGCGGTAACGTAGTTGAAGAAGGCAATGGTTACTATGTGGAACCAACCATTGTCGACGAACTCCCGGAAGACCATCCTCTGTGGAAGCAGGAAATGTTCCTGCCCATCGTCACCGTCGCAGAATTTGAGAACCTGGACGAGGCGATGGAAAGAGCCAACGACGTTGATTATGGCCTGACTGCGGGATTCTTCAGTGAGGATGAAGAAGAAATACAATGGTTCCTCGACAACATTGAAGCAGGCGTCGTTTACGTTAATCGCCCTGCCGGCGCCACGACCGGCGCCTGGCCAGGTTACCAGCCTTTTGGTGGCTGGAAAGGGAGCGGATCGACTGGCAAGGCCGGTGGCGGCCGCTATTACGTCCAGCAGTACATGCATGAACAGAGCCAGACGGTAATCGACTGAACACAAAAGTAAGCACGATGAGCGAGGCGGTGGCTCGCTTTGTTTCCGATGGCAATACAGTGGCCATCGAGGGTTTTACTGCGTCCATCTGTTTTGCTGCAGCACATGAAATTATCAGGCAGCGGCGCCAGAGGCTGACGTTGTGCCGATTGACGCCTGATCTGGTCTACGATCAAATGATTGCAGCCGGGGTCGCCGATGGAATGATCTTTAGCTATCTGGGCAACCCGGGAGTCGGCAGCCTTCACTGCGTGAGACGCGCCATTGAACAGGGTGTCCCCACGCCACTTGCTCTCGAAGAGTACTCCCACTTCGGGATGGTCGGGCGCTACATTGCTGGTGCGAGCAAACTGCCGTTCTTTCCATTACGGAGCTATTTTGGGAGCGATATCCCCTCGGTCAATCCGCGAATCGCCTTCGTGGATAGCCCGTATGGCGAGGAGCAGATTGCCGTCGTCCCCCCTCTGAATCCTGACGTCGCTTTTATCCACGCCCAACGCGCCGATCGGCACGGAAATACCCAGCTCTGGGGCCTTCTTGGTGTACAAAAGGAAGTTTCCTTTGCCTCAAAAAACGTCGTGATCGTCGTGGAGGAGATCGTCGATGAGGAGACCATTCGTGCTGATCCCAATCGAACGCTCATTCCCGGTCTAATCGTCGATGCCGTCGTAGAGGAACCTTTCGGCGCTCATCCGAGCTATGTGCAGGGATACTATGATCGTGATGGCGATTTTTATCTGCGGTGGGACGAAATTTCCCGCGATAGGGAAAGGACCGATGCCTGGCTCGAGGATTGGGTATATGGTGTTCCTGACCGCTCTGCATACATAATTAAGCTTGGTCAGGAAAAGTTAGATAAGCTGGCGCCAGGCGAGAAGCTCGCACCGCCGGTCAATTATGGTCGCTATGACCAGGCTCAGGACTATGGATCCGTTTGACCAAGCGCTGATCCGGCTAGCGCTGGAAGTTGACAGGCTCATGCCGGGCTACGTAGACGCATATATTGGTCCGCCTGAGCTACGCGCCGAGGTACAAGCGGGACCGAGGAAGGAAACCGGCGCCCTGCTTGAAGCGCTCGAGCGCTTGCGCGGCAATATTCCGGTCACGACGCACCAGCGCCGAGCCTACCTTACAGCACTACTTAGAGGAATTGACTGTACGCTTCGCAAGCTCAACGGTGAGCAGTTCGACTACCTGACAGAAGTCGAGTTACTCTACGACATCGAAGCACAGTACATCGACGAAGCGTTGTTCGAGGATGCACTGCGCATGCTGGATAACGCACTTCCGGGTACTGGCAAGCTTATCGACCGTTTCAACGAACGTAGAAAACGTTACGAACTGAATATCGCTCAGGTCTTACCGCTGCTGGATATTGCCCGTAAAGAAACGAGGCAACGCACGGAGCAGATAATCGAGCTTGTCGATGGCGAAGATCTTCAAATCCGGTTAACGAACAATCAGCCCTGGGGCGCTTACAACTGGTACAAGGGAAACGGCCAATCCCTTATAGAATTCAATACTGACATCCCTGTTTTTGCACTCTCCCTCATCTCAACTTTCGCACACGAGGGCTATCCGGGACACCATACTGAACATATGCTGAAGGAAGAACTTTTGCTGAGGCGGCTGGGGTATGGCGAGGAGGCGTTGTTTCTCCTTCATTCGCCGGCAGCTGTAATCGCCGAAGGTATCGCAACCTCGGCCGTCGAGATTATCTTTCCTAAATCAAATGGTTGTGGAGACTATCACGAGTGGAACGAGCAGGTACTTTTTCCGGCGGCAGGAATTTCAGGAGAGCCGGCGGAACTGATGCGCCAGGTAGCCGACGCGGTGCATGAACTTCGCTATGTCACTGCCAATGCCGCTATCCTCTTCAATACGTCACAGTTGGACGAAGAACAGACGATAGACTACATCGTCACTTACGCGCTTTCTACGCCCGAGCGCGCCAGAAAATCGTTTGAATTCCTCAGCAATCCACTGTTCCGGTCCTATTCGTTTACCTATACACAGGGTTTCGATCTCGTCAAGCGGACCGCTGAGAATGACAGGCTTCACCTGTTCAAAAGATTACTCACCGAACAAATATTACCCTCGCAGTTAGCCAACGGAACGTGGAAGGACCTGCCGGGAAGCGCGGCGTAAGCCTACTGTCCTGGAGCGAGTACATGGATTATTCACCGTCAGAACTGATGATTGTTAGCGCTGCGAGAGCACTCAAGGGCAGTCACGTTGTTTTTGTCGGCGTTGGCTTGCCCAATATCGCCTGCAACCTGGCGCGCCATAGCCATTCCCCGGATCTGGAGCTCGTCTACGAAAGTGGCGTATTCGGCGCTCGCCCTGCCCGCCTGCCTCTTTCCATTGGCGATCCAACACTCGTCAGTGGCGCCACTTCTGCCTGCAGCATGGCCGATCTGTTCATGTGCTCTCTTCAAGGTGGTTTGGTAGACGTGGCCCTGCTCGGCGGTGCGCAGATTGATCGATATGGCAACCTCAATACGACCGTCATCGGTGACTACGCGAAACCAAAGGTGCGTTTGCCCGGTTCTGGCGGCGCGTGTGAGATTGCAATCAATGCGAAGTCAACATTCATGATCATGCGTCTGCAAAGACGTGCCTTTGTGGAACGGTTAGATTTCGTTACTAGCCCTGGCCATCTACACGGTGGCAAGACGCGCGATCCGCACACCTTCCCCGGCAAGGGACCACGCCTCGTAATTACTGACCGGGCGCTGTTCGATTTTGACAACGAATCGCGCGAGATGACATTGACTGCGGTCGCTCCGGGCCAATCGGTCGACCAAATAAAGGATGATATCGCCTGGGATCTACGGGTCTCAGTTTCGCTACACGAAATCTCGCCACCAAGCGATGAAGAGCTACACCTCATTCGCGTCGAACTCGACCCTAAAGGCCTGTATCGCTGATTTTTTCCACGACCGCGAATGCAACTTTTCCAATGAAACACGCGCATCCCTTCGGTTCCGTATTTTATCGCAAGCTAGACCACAACCGCCCGGTGGTCAGCCACGGTCAGGGCATCTACCTTTACGATGAGACTGGCAAACGTTATCTCGATGGCTCTGGCGGTCCTCTTGTGGTTAACGTCGGCCATGGACGTTCGGAAATCGTGCAGGCGATGGCCAATCAGGCGATGGCCGTCGCTTACGCACATGCCATCATGTTCACCAGTGAAGTATTGGAAACGTATTCACAAGAATTGGCCGCGGTCACGCCCATAGAAGACGCACGAATTTTCTTGCTGAGTAGCGGTTCTGAAGTCGTAGAGGGTGCGCTGAAGCTTGCCAGGCAGATACAAATGGCGCGGGGAGAGAGCGAGCGTCATCTAATCATCTCGCGCTCGATGAGCTATCATGGCATGACTCTGGGAGCGCTTAGCGTCAGTGGGCGGCCAGGGCTCCGACGTCCTTATCTGCCTATGCTGCGCGATATGCCTCACATCCAGCACCCCTACCCTTATCGGAATGATCTCAGCGGGTGTGAGTTGGCCGGGCGGCTGGAGGAAGCTATTTTGGTACATGGTGCCAGCGACGTCGCTGCCTTCATTGCCGAACCTATTAGTGGCGCTAGCCTGGGCGCGGTGGCGCCGCCGGACGATTATTGGCCCGCGATCCGCCAGATTTGTGATAGATACGGCGTTCTGCTCATCGTCGACGAGGTGCTGTGTGGGATGGGCCGCACGGGAAGATGGTGGGGCATTCAACATTGGAACGTGGCGCCCGATATCCTGGTGACATCCAAAGGTATTGCCGGCGGTTACTTTCCGCTGGCCGCGATCGCCGCGCGCCGGAGCGATATTGACGCGATTGCCGATTCGCTCGGCGACTACAATCACGGCGGTACCTTCAGTCATCACGCGGTTGGCGCTGCCGCAGGTCGGGCCACGTTGCAAATCATGCATCAGGAAAATCTGGTGCAACATGCAGCGCTCATGGGCGAAGCGCTCGGTCAGAGGTTACACGCCCGGCTTGGTAATCATCCGTCGGTCGGCGATATTCGTGGGCGCGGCCTCTTCTGGGCGCTGGAATTCGTCCAGAATCGTGAAACGAAGCTGCCCTTCCCTGCCCGCCAGAAAGTCGCGTGGCGCATATGGGAGAGCGCGTTCCAACTTGGTCTGGTTGTCTATTATTCACAGGGGTGCGTCGATGGACAAGATGGCGATCTGATTATGATCGGGCCACCTTTAATCATCAGCGAGGAACAGATCAACGAACTGGTTGATCTGCTGGCGATGGCCGTCGAAGATACGCTTGCCAATCTATAAAATTAAAGGCAGTTAACACATGCTGGCGGTCATGGCTGCTCGGCAACAACCAGGATTAAGTCCAACGGCTGACCATCACGGACCACGTGCAAGGTTACCTCATCGCCAACCCTCGTCGCCAGTTCCAGGTACTCCGACAGATCCTCCCAGGCGTCAATCTCGCGGTCGTCGATGCCGGCGACGATGTCGCCACCCACTAACAACTGCTGGTTACCGACGATGACTTCGCGTTGGGCTCCGCGCAGGCCGGCATCGGCGGCCGGTCCACCCCGAAAGAGTTGAGCCACTAGAATACCCCGGTCGACTGGCAGTTCCAGCGCCTGAGCCAGTCCCGGGGTGATATCGTAACCGAGAAAGCCCAGCCAGGGATGAGGATAGTAGCCCTGCTCTATCAGCGCCGGAACGATTCGCTTCACAGTGTCTACCGGCACGGCAAACCCAATGCCCTCGGCATCCTGCCGAATGGCGGTATTGACTCCGATAACACGCCCACGCGAATCCAGCAGCGGTCCACCCGAGTTGCCAGGATTAATTGCGGCGTCGGTTTGAACCACGTTAAAGATCACATTGTCGTCTGACGTCTGCAGCGGCCGGCCCAGGGCGCTGATTACGCCTGTAGTCAGCGTGCGATCTAACCCGAATGGATTACCTATCGCTATCGCTCGCTCTCCAACCCGTAAATCAGTGGAATCGCCCAGTTCTACCGGCGTCAGTTGTTCCGGGGGCACGTCGATGCGCAACAGGGCTAGATCGTTGGGAGGATCAACTCCGACAATAGTGGCCTGTACTGTTGCTTCATTGGAGAGCGTGACGGCGATGCTGTCAGCGCCTTCGATAACATGGAAATTGGTAACGACGTGTCCCTGGCTATCCAGGATAAAGCCGGATCCGGTGCCTTCGCTGGGCACTGCGCCGAAGAAAAAGTTCATCGAGGTGACGCGGCTCGTAATATGCACGACTGCCGGGCTTACGCGTTCATAGAGATTCGTGATAAGGTCTTCTTCTACATCGACGGGAACCATGAATTCATCTGGCAAACGGGTAGGTGTTGGTTGCGTCGTAGTTCCTTCGTCTGCAGGAGTTGAACTCTCTTCAAGGGTGATTTCGGGCGACGTCGTGGCCCCAGCCGTTTGCACAGCTTCCGGCGCGGGAGCCGTTGGCTGCTCTCCCAACACGCCGCACGCCAGCGAAGAGACAACTACGACGACAACGTAGAACCACAGATACTTTGCGCTTACATTCATGGGAGATTCAGACTACGGCTCCGGATGAGAGCGTTGTCTTGAACTTGTTCGCCGCAGGCGCACCGTAACACACTGCTCAGCTCCTGGGCCCAGCTCAAACCCATATTTCAAGGCCACTTCAAGCGCAAGCAACCCTTCGGTAAATTGTACGTCGTCGGGGGCGGGTTCGGGAATCAGTAAAATCTCTTCTTTAGCCGAACTGTTGCGCACGCCAGGACGATCCTGGTCACTTACGAATTGCAGCGATTTGCGGCCCTTCGCCAGCACAGAAGTATAGTCAGGCGTCAATTCAGAAACCGTGCACCAATGAAAGTTGAGCGCGTGCTTTCCGCCATTCTTCCAGACATACTCCACCAGCACGTCCCCGTCCTCAAGTGAAAACGTCTTACGCAGCTTGAGGTCGGACGGCAATTCACGTGTGAACGTAACAGCGTCGTCGGTCACCGTTGTATCCAACGTGGACCCAGCGTCCCCAGACAGGGCGCCTTCAATCTCAATATAGTCGGTAAGTCCCCTGCGCTGCACAGGGATAGCAGGTCGCTCGACGGAGTCGTCTAATGGCGGTCGGGTTAACAATTCGTATGGCTCTCGCTCGCTCTCCCAAATCCAGTCTGGCAAGTATTTGCCCATGCGTGTGGGCGCCGCCTCCGCCGTCAACCGCGCTTCGGGCACAATGGCCTGTGGTCGAAAATCTTCTGGGAACCACATGTTAAGTGGAAGCCCCTTTTGTTCAGGAAGTTTGGCGTCGCCCTTATATGCCGCTAACCCTACCGCCCGCTGGTTACCTGCATACTGTTTGCCCGAGGTCAGATCAAACCAGTAGAGAAGCCGACCACCGTCAGACGTCGTGATAATCAGATTGCGCCCGTCAGAAATAAGCACTTCGTCCTGACCACCGCTCGTTACATCAGTTTGCGCTAGCAAGGCCTTTGGATTCAGGGCAATCTCGGCTGTGCGAAGGATAGGCAGTGTTGCGTATGCGCCCTCCCAACCCCAATATCCATCACCGCCAATGCCGATACAGCCGAATTCATACTGGTGACCCAGGTAGTTTTCAAGGGCCGTTTCGTACAGCAAGCGCACCGCCTTCGTCTTCTTTAGCCTTTTCTCGCTTTCAAGGCGCTCGTTAAATGCCTGCAACTGCCCACGAATCTCGCCGAAAAATACGCGGAACTTTGACAACTTCTCGGATTCATTATTGAACTCGAACCAATCCTGGTAACCTGGTTCATGGTATGGCATCCCGGCATCTTCGATTGCCCGATCCATCCACAACGCGCTGCCATCCGGTATAGGGCTAAGATTACCGGCTGAGGGTGGTGCATTTGTGAGATGAATCAGTTCGATTTCAGGTAGTGCTTCCATAATCGTTAGCACCTGGTCGAGACGATGCCACGTCTGATTGGGAACGATGCCCTCCTTCCAACCCCAAAGGCCCATCGCTTCGGCATCCTCTGCATATGTCAGACAGTGTGAACTTACGTTCGGATGGTCCGAGCGTTTTACCAGATAGGTTTGCAGCTGGCGAGGCCGTCCGAACCACACCGCAAAGTTAAAAAGGTGGCGCAATAAGTGGTCGTCGTAAAGTAAGGTCAAAATATGGGCGCCAACCTGGCTGGTGACGACCACCGGTTCGGCCAACCGTGCTTTTGCCAGAATGTGATCCTCGATGAGTGTGAAGCGATAACCATTGCCGGCAATAATCGGCAGCAAACTTTGTCGCCACGTTCGTTCTGGATTCCAGAAGGTCACCGGAGTAACGCCGAAGACGTCGTGGAGCACTTTCAAATGTAGCTCGATCTGTCGTGCATTGTCCCAGTCATCCGAGGCGTAAGGTACGTTCTGAGCGTACGTAGAACCAAGCAGTTCGAACTGGCCGGCGCGTAACCCTTCCCAGATCAACTGTAGAGGTTCGGGATCCAGCCACTGCAATGCATTTACGAGAGTTCCCGACACGTGGATATTCACCGGGATAGCTGGGTGAGCCCGCAATACGCGTAAAAGCCCTCTGTAACAGGCACGACTTGCTGCTAGCGAGTATTCAGTCAAGTGTTGGTTGAAGTGGAAGAGAAGGGGAACATGAATTGGCATATGAACAATAACTCACATCACCGTTTCAAAATCATGTATGATCGAGCAAACGGACTTATTCTATCGTTTAAGTTTCCTAATCCAAAAATAACGGCACTGCGGCAAGGAGTGGCCGGGCACGAGAAGCGATTCCAGCCGGCTAATCGGCGCGGACGCAGCGCAATTGAATCACGCGCCGCGTGCCTTCGCTTACACGAACGCGCCTGTCGAGGCGAATCCCCACAAGCCACACCAGGTGATTCTCGTTAGCCACAATCGGCCAACCGCCACGCAACTGCGCCGGAATCTTTTCGTTAATCATGACGTCGGCGACTTTTACGCTGTGCCCGTGCATCCCAATTGGCTGTAGCCGTTCCCCGGAACGACGCGTGCGAACCAGCAATGGCGCTGCTCTGTCAGCATCTACATATTCTAGCCAACGAGCATCGTCGCCATCATCGCCGCGTTCGAACGTGTCGATTTGATTCCGGTCAATAAGCTCAGACTGCAACTGCCAGCCATTCTCAATGGTCACAGCGCCAGGTACAGCGAACTGGCGCAGGTCACCCTCCGACAACTGAGGTTGGCCGTGCTGAGGTAGATTATCAACGGCAAATAGGAGTAATGTGTCATACTCCACTTCCAGCAAAATTGTGCCTGGGAGGCTAGCTCTCGCACCGACCTGGCCGCTGTCCGCAACGATACGCGCCTGCTCGACAGGCACAAAGCTCACGTCACGCAACGACTGGCTGAGCCGCCAGACAGCCTGGCGCAAGGTGCGCCGGCGCAAACTCAGTGGCAGTTCGCGCCATCGCGCCAGATCGAGACGATACCACCCCTCTCCAGCCGACGTTAAAACTGACGTCCAGGCAGAAGACTCCTGCCTTTGAAGAAACGCCACGTCGGCGCGCACAACTTCTGCGGTATGCAGCAGGCGCTCTCGTATCCGTGGATTGTATTCTTCCAGAAGAGGCAATAGTTCATGTCGCAGTCGATTACGGAAAAAGATCGTGTCCTCATTTGACAGATCGCGAACTGGCTCAAGGTCATGGGCAGCGCAATAGGTTTCAATCTCCGCCCTCGTCACCGCTAACAGTGGCCGCAATAAGCGGAGTTCTGGAAAGCCAGGCACCGTTCCAGCAGGTAACATCCCCCGCAACCCGTTCAGACCCGTTCCGCGGATGAAATGCATGAGGATCGTCTCCGCCTGATCATCGGCGGTATGGCCAACCACAACGTGACGGATTCCTAGCTCCAGAGCAAAGTTTCCCAGAAAATTGTAGCGTGCGTAACGCGCAGCCTCTTCCACCGAATAGCCCTCGATGCGCGCGAGCCGTGCGACCTCGACCGTGCCGATCTTGCAGCGAATGCCCCACTCTCTACAACGCGCAGCCACATACGCTGCCTCTTCAGTGGCAGTCGGTCGAAGCAAATGATTTAAATGTCCGGCAACGATTTGCTCTGGGTTATGAAGCGCCCCGTAAACCAGTAGATGGAGCAGCGCGAGTGAGTCCGGACCACCGGATACCCCGACGAGCAACACATCGTTCGCCGTCCAGAAAGGGCGTTCGCTCTCCTGTTCCCAAAGTTGTAACTGATGCTGCACGGCCTCGTGTAACATATAGTGGTAGTGACGCCGCCAACGTCGAGGACTCGCCCGGCGCCGGGGTCTGAGGATCCTCAAAGAAAAATGGCCCGCCAGCACGGGCCACTTTATAGGGCGGGTGGGATTCGAACCCACACGGGGTCACCCCCGGCGGATTTTAAGTCCGCTGCGTCTACCATTTCGCCACCGCCCCAATTGTCACAAATAGCTGCTTACCAAATCACGACGCTATTCTATCACATTCGTGAATAAAACTACAATACCGCTGACCGTAGGCCACATTTCCTAATACGTGATGACATAAAACCTCATTGACTGCCCTCTGGCGCAACGGTATAATGCGCTGCCTGAGATACGGTTCGAAACGCGTTTCGATGCCACGTGGCTGGGACAGCAGCCAAATCACGAACGAATGGTGCGTACGAATCCGCACCGTTATGCAGGATTCTATGTTATGGCCCTTAAAGGCAACCTGCGCGATTTTTCCACGACGCAACTGCTAAATTTGATCAATCTGGCGCGAAAAACAGGTACGTTGAGCATTGACGGTCCTCAACCAGCGCAGTTGTCTTTTCGCGAAGGGAAACTAATTTATGCCTCCCTCGGCAATGGCCAAAATGATCTGGCGCACGTGCTTTTTGAAGCGGGCAAGCTCAATACTAAACAATTACAAATAATCCAGAGCCGGGCCGGTCGCACCAGCGACAAACAGTTGGGTCACCTTCTGATTCAGGCCGGCTACGTGACGCAGAGCGATATTATCCAGAGTGTGCGGCAGCACGTGCTAGATATTGTTTACAAGCTGTTCACGTGGGCCGACGGGCATTTTCGATTTGATGCCAATCGGCTGCCTGAGCCTGACCGAATTACGATTCCCATCGATCTGGAAAGCGTCATCATGGAAGGCAGCCGGCGGCTGAAAGAATGGGAACGCCTGCAGCATGAGCTCCCGAATCTCGACGTGGCCCTGCGCTTTACCGAGCGACCAGACGCTCGCTTACGGAACATAAACCTGACCGTTGAGGAATGGCGCGTCGTTTCGTTCGTCAACCCTCGCAATAACATCAGCCAGATTGCACGGGCCAATAATCTGAGCGACTTTCAGATTCGCCGGATTGTCTATGGTCTCCTTCAGGCAGGTCTCGTCGAATTTGTCCGCCAGCAGCGTACAGCGCCGGTGGTAAGCAAGACGAACAGTACGGCGCCGCCAGCGCCAGAACCGGTGGAGCAACAATCGCCGAGCGTAAAGCGCTCAGTCGTACATCGTCTGATCGAACGGATTCGGAATCTTTAAGCAATGGCAACAGCGACCTTCGGTTCATGCGAGGCGTTCTGCACTCGCGAGGCTTTCGGCTCTCGTTACAGGAAACTTTGATGCAAGCAGTCAAAATGGTCGTGACCGGTCCTTTCTCAGCGGGGAAAACGCAATTCATCAGTGCGGTGAGCGAAATCGACGTCGTGTCCACCGAAAGGCGCATCAGTAGCGCGGCAGAGCAGATAAAGGAAACGACTACCGTCGCCATGGATTTTGGCCGTATTACGGTCGGACCCGACCTGGTCTTATATTTGTTCGGTACGCCGGGGCAGCGCCGCTTTGACTTCATGTGGGAGATCCTCTCCGAAGGTATGCTCGGCTTCATCGTTATCGTAGACAGCACACGCCCCGAAACGTTTCGAGAGGCCAAGCGAATCCTTGAGACCTTTGAAACTTATGCTTCGACGCCGTTCGTCGTCGCCGCCAACAAACAGGATCATTCTGATGCCTGGGAGCCAGACGATTTACGCATTATCCTCAGCTTACAAAATGGAGTGAAAGTTCTTCCATGTGTTGCTCTTGATAAAGAGAGCGTCAAGAACGTACTGCTCGAACTCCTGTATTCCGTACTGGAGCGGATGGACGAGGAGGATCGTTGAGTTCCATCGTTACCGAGCAGGGAATCCTGCACTACGAGACGATCGGCCGGGGGCGACCGCTCATTTTACTTCACGGTTGGATAAACTCCTGGGATGTCTGGCGCAAGGCCATGATCGCGCTTGGTAGCAGCGATCGCTTTCGCGTTTATGCGCTCGATTTTTGGGGCTTCGGTGATTCAGCGAAGGGAAACCAAACGGAACTCAGTCCCTCATTTAGAATCGACAGCTATGTAGAAATGGTGCGCCAGTTTATGGATACGTTGGGTATACTGGAAGCCCCGATATTTGGCCACTCGATGGGCGGCACCGTGGCCCTAAAGTTTGCGCTGGCCAACGCGGACCGGGTGCGCAAAGTGGCCGTCGTGGGCTCGCCGATCGTGGGTTCCTCGCTGAATCCCTTTCTCAAGCTCGCCGGTTATGGCTTGATCGCCGACGTTATATGGCGATTTCCCATATTGCTCAAGCTCGTAATGCACACGATTCTTGCCGGTGATTCAAAGCAAGTACGAGATATGATTTTTCGTGACGTCAAGCGAACAACGCTCGAGTCGTTTTTCCGCAGCATCGGCGATTTGCGCGAGACGGATCTTCGCGCGCCTTTGCACGGACTTGAAATGCCAGCGTTGGGCATCTTCGGTGTAAATGACAATATCGTTTCCCCGCGTAATGCCGAACTCCTCACTGACTGTGTCACGCACGCACAGGTCGCCTTGATGCATCAATCGCGACACTTCCCCATGAGCGACGAACCGGACAAATTTCTTACAGCCATGACCACCTTTTTAGGTGATAATGGCCTGAAAAGAAATTAACAGCGGGTCCTATTGGGAACGGCGTCCGCCTCCGTCGAAACTCAACCAGTAACAACCAGATTATGCGCCGAGTAATTCTCCAAGCACAGCGACAGATTCATCCATTCAACGAACCTGCTCGCGATCTCAGAGTGCAAAACAAACCGCTATGGTTGTGGCAGCGCGACTTGCTTGCGCCATATATCAGCGAAGAAAGAGAGTATCCCAACTGGGAGATCGCGCTGCGCTTTGAAGCGGACGAGCAGGTAGCGACCCTGGTTCATTGCGACAATCTCTTTTTCAACCAACTTTTCATTGCTGACTTTCTGAACCGAGCGAGAAGCGCAGGTGGTCCGGTGCGCCTCGCTTTACGCGCCGATGATCCGGCGATTGCCCACCATGTTCAGCCGCTAAGTCTCTCGTTTGTCGAGGAGGGTGACCTGCTATTAGCGGATATGTGGTTTCTACCTCGCGGCGTCGGCCAACGCGAAGATGCGGCGCCATTGGTCATCGCAACCGAATCGCGCGAGCGTGGTTACTACCACGTACCGCCTTACATGGCCACGGATTTCGGCGATCTGACCTACCAGTTGCCCCGGAAAGCGTTCATCATCATTGAAAGCTGGGTCCATCTATTTGTCGCCGATATTCTATTCGGCGTCTTCACACGCGGGGTAAACCAGGAAGATCGAATCAGCGCCGACTGGCGCTACAAAATAAAGATCCTTCTGACGTCGCTCGTTGAGCAGCGACAGCTTCTTGAGTCTTCCGAGCTGGTGAGAGTTGGCCATAACGTAACAATAGATCCATCGGCGCGAATTCATGGACCGACCGTGATCGGCGATAACGTCACGATTGGCGCCGGATCCGTCATCGACAACTGCATTATTGGCAATAATGTAACCGTTTCTCAGGGATGCCAGCTAATGCTGAGCGTCGTTAGCGATGGTTGCTTCCTCCCGTTCCGCGCCTCGCTCTTTATGACGACCCTCATGGAAAACACCATGGTCGCCCAAAACACCTGTCTCCAGCTTTGCGTAGTCGGTCGCGATACGTTCATCGGCGCAGGTACCACTTTCACCGACTTTAACATCTTACCGGCTCCCTTGAAGGCCGTGCTAAATGACGAACTTCGCGAAACGAACTTTCTGGTGTTAGGCGGCTGCGTGGGACACCATTGTCGCCTGAGTTCAGGATTGATCATTCATCCCGCTCGCACAGTCGAGTCAGACGTGGTCCTGCTCGCACGTGAAGATCGAAACATTATTAGCCGGAACGTGCCATACGAGGACAGCGACCATTTTCCTTATGCTGAAATGTATCCATATCCACGGCTGTATCCCAGGCGCAACGAGACCGAGCAAATGGAAGCGCTATGAGCGAGGATAGATTTGCTTTTATTATTCATCCGATAGACGTTCGACGCGATGTAAGCCGCAAATACCCTGCGCTTCGTCATCTTCCCACGTGGCTGATTGAACTGCTCTCCATCTTTTGCCCACCGTTGTACATCTCAAAGATCAGCGGCGTTCGCTCTAACGCAAACGGGCGCGAATTGGAAGGCTGGTTTGTGGCTTGTCCGCTCTCAGCGCGCCTGATGCTGTCGCTGCCGCCAGAGTTCGTTTTTCGCAAGATTATCCAGAGCGGACGGTTGGCCGAGCGGCTCGGCGCGCGGATTTTAGGGCTTGGCGCATTTACCTCTGTGGTCGGCGACGGTGGTATATCAATCGCTCGCGCTCTGAGTATTCCGGTGACAACCGGTAACAGCTATACCGTTGCGATCACAATGCACGCCGTTCGCCATGCTGCGAGACATTTAAAGGTCGATCTCCATGAAGCGACTGTAGCAGTGGTCGGCGCATCGGGCTCGATAGGGAGCGTCTGTGCCAGTTTGCTTGCCCCCGATGCTAAGCGGTTAATCCTGGTCGGCCGCAACGAGCACGCCTTGCAGCGCGTTGCGGAGCTATCGCGGCAGGCAGGCGCAGCCGACGTTCAAACAAACACAGAAGTTGCGAGTGTTCGCCAGGCGCAAATTGTAATAAGCGCCACCAACGCCCTGCAGGCCGTGCTCCGGTCAGAAGATCTACATCCTGGAGCGATCATCTGTGACGTGGCTCGACCGTGCGACGTTGCTCGACAGGTCTCAGAAGACCGGCCCGATGTTGTGTTTATCGAAGGCGGCGTAGTAGAGGTGCCCGGTGACGTGGACTTTGGTTTTGATTTCGGAGCTCCACCTGGAATGGCTTACGCCTGTATGGCCGAGACGATGGCTCTCGCGCTGGAAGGCCGTTATGAGTCCTTTACGCTGGGCAAAAGGCTTGAACCGGCGCAGGTCGCCGCGATTGATAAGATTGCCGCGCGACACGGGTTCAAGTTAGGTGGTCTCCGTAACCTCCAACAGACTGTATCAGGATCAGAATTTGCTGCCGGTGCAGCGGGCGCGTCCCCTGGCCGTCAGCATGAGAAGGTCGCCGTCGGCGCTGCCGATTACATCTTAGAATCTTGAGGAAGAGATCTCATGAGCAGTGGTAGAATCTTAGTGGTCGAAGACGATTTCGATATCTCTAACATGCTGCGCATTTATTTTACGGGACAGGGATACCAGGTCGAAGTCGCCGCTCGTGGCGGCGACGCGTTGGCGATGTGTCGCCGTAAGCTGCCAGATCTGATCGTACTAGATATTATGTTGCCGGATATGGATGGCTATTCAGTATGCCGTGAATTGCGAATGGCGACACGCACAAGCCACATTCCGGTAATCTTTTTAACCCAGAAAGACGAGCGTAGCGACAAGATAGCCGGGTTAGAGTTGGGCGCCGACGATTACATTACCAAACCGTTCGACATCGAGGAGCTCAAACTGCGGGTGCGGAGCGCAATACGTGCGCATCAGCGCCTGAACATGACCGATCCACGCACCGGACTGCCCAGTGGCCGGCTGATAGAAGAACAGTTGCGCCGCCTAATGCGACGTGATGATTGGACCTTTATTCTTGCGGGGATCGATCACCTGGACATTTTTAATGATGCCTATGGGTTCGTCGCCGGTGATGAAGTACTTCGCTTCGCAGCGCTGCTCTTTGGCGACGTCCTGGACCACACCGGCACTGAGAACGACTTTCTCGGCCATGCGAGCAGCGCAACCTTTACTATCATCACGTATAGCCCGGACGTGGGCGCGCTCGTTTCTCAAATGCGCCGGCGATTTCAAGAAGAAGTGCGTCCGCATTATAACTTTATGGACTCTGAGCGCGGTAGTGTGGCGCTCCACGATGGCGCCATCGGACCACTCATGACCCTTAGCGTGGGTGTTGTCTCCGGTCGCACGGACAGTTTTGCCGACATTCGCGAAATCACAGAGACCGCCGCCGAACGGCGGCGTGCGGAGAGAGAGCCACGGGTCCAGGTCGGACAATGAGCGCCAGCGCCGGAAAGACAGAATATGTTGCAGAAAGAACAGCCTCCGGCAGTTGCCCAATTAGAGGCGCTATCCAGGGTAAGTAACCGCCTGGGAGCCACCCTTTTGCTGGACGAAATTTTGAATCTGGTACTGTTGGAAGCAGTGCAGAACTCTAATGCATCGTGCGGCGAAATCTTGCTCCTCGACGAGAACCAGGGCATTGATGCGACGTACACATTCCCAGGTCCGGCGCCGGCGACACCACGCCTTAATGAGCAGGTCATAGAGCGGAAGTCAGCTCACGTTTACGCCGTTGCTTCACTGTTGGAGCCAGCACAGGCTAGAGAGCAGCTGCACTTCGCGCTCATTGCACCGGTACTTTTCGAGAGTCGCGTCTCTGGACTGATCCGCCTCATCAGCGCCGATCCCAACGGCTTTGCCGACACGGATCTTACATTCGTGTCGGCGCTCACAGATCTTACAGCGCTAGCCGTTGGAAATGCACTGCGCTTCAGCGAATTGAGGGAGCGAAACACGCTGTTACAGCGCCGCACACAGCAGATCGAGCATTTCCTGGAATCAAGTCGAGTGTTCCATAGCGAACGACGGCTGGAAGAAGTTTACGAAGAGTTGGTGTATGCCATTCAGGAAGGTGTTGGCTATAACGTTGTCTTACTTAGCCTTGTCGAAAATACTGGCCAGGGAATGAGCTTGCGACGAGTTACGGCAGCCGGACTTCCGATAGAGCGGCTGAAAGAAATCCAAAAAACGCCACAATCCTGGCAGGAAGTCGAGAAGTTGTTCTCGCCCAATTTTCGCCTGGGAGGCGCCTATTTTATAGCGCGAGGCACTTCCAGTGCTGAGGGACTCGGGCTTTCCGTGCCTCACGTTGGCGACCTATATCGATCTCCTCTTGCTCCTAATCGAACGCCACTCGAAAAACTGTGGAATGAAGCGGATCTCTTTTTCATCCCCTTGCGGGATATGCAGGGCAAACCGCAAGGACTTATCAGCCTCGCTTCGCCGATTGATGGGCTTCGCCCCGATTTAAATACAGCGCGGGTTCTTGAAGTCTTTGCCAACCAGGCGGCAAGCGCAATCGAGAACGTGCAGTTATTCCACAATATGTGGGATTATGCCTTGCAGCTGCAACAACTCCATAACGTCTCACAGCAGACCTTGCGCGAGCGAGATTTTGATCGACAGTTGGAGATCATTCTCGATGGACTACAAATTGCCGGTTGGCAGCGTGTGACGCTGACCTTGCGCGACGAAGCCTTCAAAGTTACCAAACTTATTTCGGCCGGCTTATCGACCGCCGAGCACGACGCGCTCGAGCATACGCTCCTGCCGGCCGCTATCTGGCGGCAGCGGTTCGGCCATGAAACACTCCAGCAATATAGACGTGGTAATTGCTACTTCGTTCCCGACGACGATCCACGGACACGCCCGGCGGTCGAAGCCGTATTTCCGGCGGCCGCCCAGCCCGAAACTGACGAACGATGGTCTCCCGGCGGAGTGCTGTACCGGCCATTATTCGATCGAGAGCAGCAGTTAATAGGCCTGCTGGCGCTCGCATCGCCCGACAGCCATCGACATCCTGACGAAAACGGGCTGCAGACGATAGACCTCTACGCACAGTTCGCCATATCCGTAATCGAAAGCCATCGCATGTTTAGCGAAATGCAACGGCGCAGCCAGGAGCTCCAAGCCCTTTTTGACGCGAGTAAGGCGTTGTCAGGAACGTTGAAGCAGGATGCCATTCTGACCGCCATGGGGGAGCATATGCTGCAGGCGGTAAGCGCCAGCGCCTATACAGTCTATGCTCTGACGCGGAACAGGCGCGATACCGTGGTGCTGCGCAGCGAATCAAAGGTGGGCTGGCTAGACGAAGAGCCGGCCGGTACCCAGAGCCAGATCAGGCAGGTGTCGTTAGCCCAAAAGGTAATTGAAACAAGGCGGGCCGCTGCACAGGACTTCTCAGCGCCGTCAACTGGCGCGGGCGCCGAGCAAGGTGAACGCTTCTCGCTGGCTATGTTGCCCCTACCCCTTGGTGACGAGCTTTTTGGCCTGGTAGAGGTCATTGCGACCAACTCACAGTTTAATTGGACTCCAGACAAGCTCCAGCTGCTGGAAGCTATCGCCAATCAGGCCAGCACGGCCCTGGAGACTGCTCATCTCGTAGAGGAGTTAGATGATCGCGTCGCTCAACGAACCCGCGCACTGGCGGAAGAGGTTGCCCGCGTTCAGTCTATCCTTGAAAGTATGGCGGATGGCGTTCTTGTGGCCGAGGCTGACGGAACCATTTTGATGGCAAACATGCCCACGGCGCAATACTTCGACTTACCCCAAGAACGATTGGTTGGTCAACCCGTGGAAAAGCTTAAGAGCCCACATGGTAACGGCGCCGATCGTTGGGCCAACACAGTGCGCATGTGGTCAACGCAATCCGCAAGCCTTCAACCACACGGCGCTGTAAAGGACCAGATAGAAGTCGGCGCCCGGGTGCTAAATGTCCACGTTTCTCCTGTATTTGCCAACGGTCACTTCTTCGGCACCATCTCTATCTTCCGCGATATCACACGAGAGGCCGAAGTTGACCGCATGAAAAGCGAGTTTGTGTCTACAGTGTCACACGAGCTTCGTACGCCGATGACCTCGATCAAGGGTTACACGGATCTTCTGCTCATGGGCGCTGCCGGAGAAGTGCCCGAACCCCAACATCGCTTTCTGGAGGTGATCCGCAAGAATGCGGATCGACTGACGGTCCTGGTAGACGATCTTCTGGACATTTCGAGAATTGAGACGGGTAAGACCGATTTGAAACTGCAACCTGTCGACGTATCACGAATCATTCAGCACGATATTGGAGAACACGTCAGAGGCCGCATCCAGCACGAAAACAAGGCGCTCAATTTTTCGATTTCTCTGGAACCGCCGCTGCCACCGGTTCACGCCGATCCTGAAAAAGTTACCCGAATCTTGATGAATCTGGTAGACAATGCCATAAACTACACACCAGATGGTGGTACAATCGAGGTGCAGGCTTTCACGTCCGCTATCACCCACACTTCGGCGCAGAGTGAGAAAGGTTGCGGAGACATGGTTTGTATCCGCGTTCGCGATTCCGGAGTTGGCATCAGCCGCGAAAACATCGAGCGTATTTTCGAGCGCTTTTACCGGGTCGAGGGCGGTAATTTTCAGGACGCGCCGGGCACAGGGCTTGGCCTCCCTATCGTACGCAGCCTGGTCGAGATGCACGGTGGCGAAATATCGGTAGAAAGTGAACCTGGTGTTGGTAGCACCTTTACGTTTAGCTTGCCCTGTGTCAATGGGGATAAACACGATCTGACCGAAATATCAAGCGCGTCCTCATACGACGCCAACGCGAGGAAATTGAGAACATGACATGGCGAAAATTCTGATAGCTGAAGACGATTTAGATATCCGCGAACTGGTTGTGCTGACGCTTCAATTCCATGGACATCAAGTAATCAGCGCGTCTGATGGCGCTCAGGCCGTCGAGAAAGCACAACAGGGCTCGTTTGACCTTATCTTGATGGACGTTCGCATGCCGCGTATGACCGGGTATGAAGCGTGCCGTCGACTGCGCGAAAATGACGCGACCAGGGACACGCCAATCATTTTCCTTTCGGCGAAGGGGCAGGAAGCCGAGATTCAGGCCGGAATGGACGCCGGCGCCACGCAATATATCCTTAAACCATTCGCGCCTGATATCTTGGCCACGAAGATAAAGGACGTACTAGGCGCCTGATTGATGCAGATTCTTTGTCGAGCTATCTCGGCGTATAGTCGAAAGTAAACAAGATGAGCATCACGACGATCGGAAGAAATCTGGTCCACTACGAAGCTCTGGGCCGCGGCAAGCCATTGATTTTCATTCATGGCTGGCTTGGTTCGTGGCGCTATTGGTGGCCGTCGATGCAGGCGCTCGCCACGCATTACCGCACCTTTGCCCTGGACCTTTGGGGATTTGGCGATTCGAGTAAGGTCAGCGAGAAGTACTCGCTGTCGAATTACATGGAAATGCTGGACCAGTTCATAGAAGGCCTGGGTATAGCCGTCCCGGTTGTCATCGTCGGACATGGCCTGGGAGCAGGCGTCGCCATTCGATATGCGCTGCAAAATCCAGAGGACGTGGCACGAATTGCTCTTGTCGGGCTGCCTGTAAGCGGGGCAGCGCTGAATACCCGCCTCGTTCAGGGTGATAACCTGGCTGCTGCCATCCGCGTTACAGGTAGAGCAAGAACTTTTCCCGAGATTGAAGTCGAGCTGAGGAAGAGCGATCCCGTCGCCGTTACCGCGCTTATGGACGAAATGCATCGATCCGACTTTTCGAATGATTTGCAACAGCTCAGCTGTCCGCTGCTGTTGCTTTTTGGCGGGCAAGATCCCCTCATCCAACAACCCAACGGCGAACATGCAGCCATCCGCGAAACCGCATTCAATCGCGCATACATTTGCTTTGACTCCTGTATGCACTTCCCGATGCTCGAAGAAACCGCGAAGTTCAACCGGTTGGTGCTGGAATTTCTGCATAGCGATAATGATCTGCGCAGCCTTTCGCCAAAGAACTATTGGAAACGCCGCACGCACTAGCATACCATTAGCAGACCACGTATAATTTGCCTCCCCCACAACTTCCTCGGACAATCAGCGCCTCGTAGAAACACGGAATACAAGGAACGAATTAATGGTATTGCGCCGTTTATTTGCACGCTTATTTCTTCTTGCCGGGATACTTATTGTCGGCTGCCAAACTTCTTCTGCTCCAGGTACCGGCTCTTCGTCCTCGACCATGCCGGCATCACAAGCGACCGGCCTGGCGCCCACCGCGCAACCCACGCTGGTTCCCGGCGCCGCGACGCCAACCGCGGCGCCGCTGGTCAGTACACCAGATACGGCGCCCTCGCCCGTAGGCTCCCCCGTAACGCAAGCTGAACCGACACAATCCATACCCGGATTAATCGGACCCGACAATTTCGCGCCCAATGTGAACCCACTAACCGGTCTGGTGGTCGACGATCCTGCGCGCCTGAACCGGCGGCCCGTCGCCATAAAGATTTCGAATTATCCTGCGGTCGTTCGCCCACAATCTGGATTGAATAGCGCAGATCTCATTTTCGAGCATTACGCAGAGGGTGGGGTCACCCGGTTCACGGCCGTCTTTTATGGCAACGACGCCAACCCGGTAGGGTCCATACGCAGCGGCCGGCTAATCGACCTGGAGATACCAAAGATGTATGACGCCGCGTTTGCTTACTCGGGTTCTAGCGGTCCGGTGCGTCTCATGCTGCGTGACAGTCCATTTTTTGACCGGATCATTTCGCCCGATTTTGGTCATGGTGGCTACTTCCGCGTAGAAGATCCCAACAAGGCCTTTGAACATACACTGTTTACCGATACGGGCACTTTGCGCGCCATTCTCGAGGAACGAGGCCTAAATACGCCCCCGCAATTTCAGACGAACATAGCCTTCCATCCTCAGCCGCCTGCCGGCGGCGTCCCAGCCAGCTCCATCGAGGTTCGTTACATAGGGACCAATGCCTTCTGGCGCTACGATCCGATTACCACCGGCTACGTACGGTCCACAGATGGCGTGGTCCACGTAGACGCTAACACCGGTCAACAGCTAAACTTTCAGAATATCGTCGTAGTCGCAGCGCACCACGAAGATACGGACATCCTGGAGGATCTTGTCGGAGGCGGTCACTATTCGATTCAAATTCAAACTTGGGGCGAAGGTCCGGTTTCTATCTTTCGCGATGGACAGCGTTTTGACGGCCGCTGGCGCCGGGAAAACGCCAACGACATGCTCACATTTTATGACCAGGAAGGGAATATCCTGCCATTGGCGCCGGGCAACAGCTTCTTTCAACTCGTGCCGCTTGGCTTCACCGGATTGGTCGTGACTCAGTAGGAGTCACGTCACTTATTTGTAAGTTCGTAGCGCGGCTATCAGGCGGTTAACAGAGTGCCTGCCGGTTCTGCGGGGTCAAGCAACACACGACGCAGCCGGCCGGGTTCCAGACCGGAAAAAATACGGATGGAGAGGCCCTGTCTCTCCTGGAGCAAAGCCAGCATCCCGCGCACCTTGCTATCCATACCACCGGTGACATCGGTGCCTTCCGATCTTCCCAGCGCATCGCTGACAACGTCAAAATTGGCCGGCGAAATCCGCGATATGACCTCACCTCTTCCATCAAACACGCCTGGTGTATTACCGGCCAAAAGCAACCACTTCGGCTCAAGCTCCATCGCCAGAAAGCTAAAGACGTCTTCTGTCGAAATGATCGTGCCGCCGCGCACACGATCAAACGCTACATCGCCGTATACTAAAGGCGTCAGTCCCACATCCAGCGCCGACTTGATCGGTGTTGTGGACATCTCCATGAGGCGCCCGTCGCTGCACACTGCAGACGCCGACGGTTGAATGCTGACGACCGGAACGCCTGCCTCCAGCAGCGCCCCGCAGACCAGTCGATTGAGACGCGTCGCGGCTGCGCTTACTTCACAGAAGCCCATCCACTGCTCGGCAGTGACGACCCCATCTCGCGTCTGATGTCTGGCTGCGGCAACGTGCCCGAACGACCCGCTGCCATGGCCGAGCACCAGGCGTAAATCAGGCCGCGCCGCGCGCGCGATGGCGATTTCTTCTGCCAGCCTGGTGAGCACGTTGTCGCGCACAGATTCGACTGCTGTCTTATCTGTAATCAACGAACCGCCCAGTTTCAGAAATAGAAGGTCCTGCTTTGTTATTGCCATTCTCCTAATTAGCTCGCCAGACCTCGAACGTTATCTACGGTGACAGCATGGCGCACACCATTGCGTATCGCTTCGGCGACGACATCAACCGCGATATTAGCCACGACGTCAAATGGAACGTGTCCGATCTTCGCCGTCGCCAGCGCAAAGGTGGTGTCCCCGTCATGCGTTGTGTGTGCCGGCCGAATAGCAACTGCCAACGCATCGTGCGCGCGCTGGGCAAGGCGATTCGCGGCGATTTTGTCGAGCGGTGCGTTCGTGGCGACAACAACAAGCGTTGTATTTGTGCCCAGATTGGCCGGCGGCCGTTCAGGAAAACGTCGATAGCGGTCGCTTTGAGAGATCCACATGCCATCTTTCGAGCGGGCGCCGGCCAACACCGAGCCGTCGTCATTGACCACGTCACCCACACTATTGACGACTGCGGCGGCGCAGACCTCAAGTTCGGCAACTTCAACGCTCGCCATGCCGAAGCCACCCTTCATTGACGTCTCGAATCCGGCCCACTTTCCAACCGTCACGCCGGCTCCAACGCCGACGTTACCCTGCGCAACGTCGTTGGCCGAAGCGTTCTCACAGGCCGCATAGCCCATTTCGGCATTGGGCGTAAAGTTGCCCCGGCTAAAGAACAGGTCATAGACAATCGCCGCAGGCACAATTGGAATCGGCCGGATTGGCGTGTAATGACCAATACCCCTTTCTGCCAGAAAGCGCATAACGCCATCGGCCGCCGCCAGCCCAAAAGCGCTGCCGCCGCTGAGCATCACGGCGTTCACATACTTGATCGGCTTATCGACGGCTAACAGTGCGGTTTCACGACTGCCTGGCGCGGGACCACGGATATCAATACCGCCAATCGTGCCCTCTGGGCAGAGAAAAACGGTGCAGCCGGTATGGTATTCGTGGCTGGTAGCGTGGCCGATGCTGATGTCACAGAATGTCATGAAGAAAAAACCACCCGAGCGGGTGGTTCATTAAAAGCGCGCCCGAGAGGGCTCGAACCCCTAACCTTCTGATTCGAAGTCAGACGCTCTATCCATTGAGCTACGGGCGCAATCATACAAAAAGGCTGATGCAGTCTCATCAGCCTGAAGGGCGAGTAGTGGGATTCGAACCCACGATCTTCTGGGCCACAACCAGACGTGTTAACCTCTACACTATAACCGCCATGTGAACCTGTAATATTATCATAATAAGCACATCGCGGCAAACTGGCAAGATGAGCCATAGGGAGCAAAAGCCACTGTTTTTTTGTTCGCTACGCGTCTGGCCTCGACTATGTTAGAATCGCATCATGCCAGAAAACGAAGTCATTCTCAACGGTCGCTATAAGCTCCTCGAGCGAGCGGGTAGTGGCGGTATGGCTACGGTCTATAAGGCGCAAGACCTGATGCTGCGCCGTCTCGTTGCCGTGAAGTTGCTGCACGAAAGCCTTACGGACAACGAGGAGTTTCTACAACGGTTCCAGCGCGAAGCACATGCAGCGGCAAACCTTTCGCATCCCAATATTGTAACGGTGCATGATATCGGGCAAGATGCCCATCGTCATTACATCGTGATGGAGTTCGTCAGCGGACGCACACTCAAGTCGCTAATTCGTGAGTACGTACAGCGAGAAGGCGCGCCGCTACCTGTAGCCCGCAGTTTGGAATTGGCGATACAGATTTGCGCGGGGATTGGCTATGCCCACCGCGCCGGACTGGTTCATTGTGACGTCAAACCGCAGAACGTGCTCGTGACGCGAGATGATCGCGTAAAAGTGGCGGATTTTGGTATTGCCCGCGCCATGAGCCAGGCAAGCATGCACACGGCGAGTCTCCTGTGGGGCACACCTCACTATTTCGCGCCCGAGCAGGCAGCGGGCGAAGCGGCGACGCCCGCGTCTGACGTCTATGCGATTGGCATCATCATTTTTGAAATGCTTAGCGGCCAGCTTCCGTTCGAGGCAGATACGCTGCCCGCGTTGGCCCTCATGCATTTGAATGAACCGCCACCATTACTCACCAGGCTAAATCCCGCGGTGCCCGTGCAGTTAGAACAAATCATTAACAAAGTGCTCAGCAAAGAGCCGGCCGGGCGCTATCGAACCGCGGGTCAGTTAGAGCGCATTCTGCGTAGCTACAATGACAGCAGCCGCCAAGATACGGGACCATTCTTACCAATTCACTCGGTCAAACCGAAAACTGATCTTGATTCGCAACGAACGCCAATGACCTCGGAACGGGTAACCGAGATATTTGAGCGTCCTCTCGTGCATCTCTCACGAGAGACACAGCTAGAAGCCCTGATGTCTCAGCCAGCAACAGGCCAGGACTTAGTATTAGCCAACCAGGATACACCACAGCCGTTTCCCCGCTACCTCAACTCCTCCGCTACCGTCCGTTCTCTAGAGGGTCGCGCAGTTGGAACCACTGATTGGACGGCCGTCGCTCTCGGCCTTATAGCTGTAGGAGCTATGCTAGGATTGATCCCTCTATGGTATTTTGTCGCTCGTGCCTGGGGCGTCTGGTAGTGCTCACGCCTCATTCGCCACGCCACGGCGTTTTTGCTATACTGTTTGTGTTGTAAGAGACGGTTCCGGGCAGGCACGAGCAAATGCATTGTTGCTCGCATTCCTCTGTCCCTGGAGGCTTTACAGTGAATTCGACAAGAGTAACTCGAGGCTTCGTCTATTTCTTAATTTTCATCGCCATCATCGCGATCTTGTGGAGCTATAACTCTGCAAGTCCGCCAGAAACAGAGCTTTCTATCAGTGAACTGGCGGCCCAATTAAAGAATGGCGACGTCGCAGAACTACAGGTTTCCGGAGACGGGCGTGAGGCGACGGTAATTTATCGTGACAAGGAGCGTTCTGCCGGTTTAGTGCAATTAAGTGGGAACGCCTCACTAATGGAGGAGCTTAGCTTCCTGGGCGTTACCGACCAGGCATATAGCGAGCATAACGTTAAGATCAGTAACCAGGAACCGAGTGAACTCGGCAACTGGTTGAGCCTACTCAGCATCTTTCTTCCAGCCATCATTATTATCGGTTTTATTTACTTCATCTTTCGACAAGCGCAAGGGACAAACAACCAGGCCCTTTCATTTGGCAAGAGCCGGGCGCGCATGTTCACGGGCGATCATCCAACTGTCACTTTCGACGATGTGGCCGGAGCAGATGAGGCAAAAGAGGAATTAGAGGAGATCGTCGAGTTTCTCAAAGAGCCCGAAAAATTCGTGAATTTCGGAGCGAGAATTCCCAAAGGTGTATTGCTTGTGGGGCATCCCGGTACCGGCAAAACCCTTCTGGCAAAGGCCGTTTCCGGTGAGGCCGGCGTTCCATTCTTCTCAATCGCGGGTTCCGAATTCGTAGAAATGTTCGTCGGCGTGGGCGCCAGCCGCGTGCGCGACCTTTTCGAACAGGCCAAGCGCCACAGCCCCTGCATCATTTTTATCGACGAAATTGACGCTGTCGGCCGTCAGCGTGGCGCAGGTCTTGGTGGATCGCACGACGAACGCGAGCAGACGCTGAACCAGATCCTTGTGGAAATGGATGGCTTTGATACCGATACGCATGTCATCATTCTCGCAGCCACGAACCGGCCTGATATTCTAGATCCGGCGCTGATGCGCCCCGGCAGGTTTGATCGGCGCGTCGTAATTGACCGGCCGGACGTGCGCGGTCGCGAAGCGATTTTCCGCGTTCATATGCGGGGCAAGCCGTTGGGTCCGGACGTCAAAGTGCCCATCCTGGCGAAGGCCACACCGGGATTCGTGGGAGCCGACATCGAAAATACCGTTAACGAAGCGGCGCTGCTTGCGGCGCGTCGTAACAGAAAAAGTATAGGCATGAGCGAATTTCAGGAAGCCATCGAGCGCGTACAGTTGGGTCCCGAACGCCGCAGCCGCATCATGAGCCCACA